>DYQJ01000003.1 GCA_020719345.1 Draconibacterium orientale
ACTCGGCGAAACTCGGAATAACCTATTTTTAATTTTTTCATTTAGTATTATTTTTATTATCAATCTTTGAATGCAAATTTAGTAATATTTTTAATAAATATCCAATAATTATCCAAATTTCTATTCTGATAATTATTATTTTTTATTCTATTTTGCTTGATTATATTTATAAGTAAATGAACAATTTAAAGTTATTTCTATTTTAGAAAGAAAGTGACCACTACTTCGGTATATTGTTTGTGAATAGAGTTAATTTTTAACTCGGCTTTGTGTAGTTTAATTATATCTTGTGCCATAAATAGTCCTAAACCTGTTCCATGCGAAGTGGGTTTTGTCGTGAAAAACGGTTCGGAAACGTGTACTAATTCTTTTTCTACTATTCCTATTCCATTGTCTTTTATGTTGATAACAAAATTTTTGTTGTCCATAAATGTTTGTATGGAGATTATTGGTGTATGATTTTTGTTTTCAGCGAGTTTTTGATTAAGCGCATAAAAAGAGTTGTTAAAAATATAATAAAAAGCTTCAGATAGCTCGTTTGGCAGAGTCTTTAATATTTGATTTTCGTTTTGGAATATTTTTTCAAGTTTGGTATTAAAGGTTTTATTCTCGTTTTTGTAGTCTGCCAATGCTTTATTATAACTGCTTATTAATAGGTCATTTATATCCGTTGTAATAAAATTATTTGATTTTTCTTTCAAAAGTTTTTCCATTCCCTTAATAATTCGCGTTGCACTTGTTCCGTGGTTATTTATTTTTTCGAGATTAGTATTTAACATAGCCAAAATATCTTCTATGTCTGCTTTTGTATCTGGGTCTAATTTTTTGCTTTCTTCCATCACTTCGCGTATTTCTTTTGCGAGTTCTTTAGAGATTTGCGAGAAGTTATTAATATAGTTCATCGGATTAATGAGTCTGTCCACAATACCTTTTGTAAGTTGTCCGATAGAAGCAAGTTTCTCTTTTCTAATTAGTTCGTCTTGAGTTTCTTTAAGATTGTTCAGAGTTATCTGCAAGTTTTCGAGTATTTGTGCCTTAATAAACGCCGAGTTAATATGTTCGCGCAAATTATTCAGCAGACTAAAATCTTCATCTTTAAAAGCTTCAAAATGTCGTGTAGAATAAAGGAGGAGGAATCCTTCTATTTTGTCGTTGATTTCTACCACAATAGTTAATAGCGATTTAGGTTGTTTTAGTTCGCTGAGTTGGGCATCAAAATTTTGAGTTCTGACGAAGTTATTGACAAAAATGCCGTTATGCACTTCATTAGCTTTGTGTATGAAGCTTGTTTTTGCTTGTTGCAGCGAGAGCGTTACATTTTGAACAGCCGACAAGTCTATTCCTAATACGGATTTGAATTTGAAAATGTCCATGTTTTTATGATTAATAATAGCCATTGCGGTATCTAATTTAGTCATGGATTTTAATTTTGTAAGTATTGATGCGAGCAGACTCTCAAAGTTTATCTCCGAGTTGATTGCTTTTACGATGAGATTGATTTTATTGAGTTCTTCGTTTTTATATGCGAGTTCTTCGGATTGCGCTTTTAGTTCTTCTTTTTGATTTTCTATTTCTTCGGTTCGTTCTTTGACAATAACTTCGAGAAGTTCTTTTTCGCGTTTCAATATTCTAAGTCTCCATCTTACAAGTATGTATATCAATATTATGGCAAGAATTATATAAATAGAAATAGCCCACCAACGTCTGTATATCGGAGTTAAAATAATAAATTCAAAGCTTGCGGTGCTACCTTCTATCTGATATATATTTATAGCTTTAACCTGAAAAACATATCTTCCTTCAGGAAGATTTGTATATTCTTTGGAGTTTTCAGTAGTCCATTCAGTCCATTCGGAGTCAAAACCTTCGAGTCGGTACTTGTATTTTATATTGTCATTTATGTTGTACGTAGCCGCTGCAAACTCAAAAGATATTGTATTGTGTTGAAAATCTATTTTGTAAAAGAAGTTGCTGTTTTGTATATTGTTAGGAATATCTTGTTCGTCAGCGAAAGTTCCGTTAAAGAGGACAGAGTCGTTTTTGAGTTTCACTTTTCTAAGAATAGTATTAAAATTCGCATTATAATTGACCGTAATATTAGCATCATATCTAATAATTTCTTCTGTTCCTCCGAGCCATGTTACGGTGTTTGTTGTGTCGCAAAAGATTTTTTTCACTTTAAAATCTGCAAGAGGCAAAAAAGGAGTATGATATTCAGTATATTGATTATCAGCGAATTTATATAATGTAATTGCTGTTTCGTCTCCTTGTGTTAGCCATATATTTTGCTGTTTGTCTTTTTGTATGTGTGATATCCAGAAGTTTTGCAATAAATGTTTGTTAATATTGTTTTCTGTCGCTATGACAGTTATAAATTTAGGGAAAAGATTTTTATAATTTAATAAATTAGAAATAACAAATTTCTCTTTTATTTCATCATATTGAAATATTCCTTTTTCTGTAGCCACTAAAATTTGATTGTCTAATAAGTTAATATTATTCGCATAAATATTTGGCAGTCCGCTTGTTGTATCTATTTGTGTTATTGTATTGTTCTGATATTTAATTATAGAATTTAGTGAAGTTTGCAGCCATATAATTCCATTTTTGTCTTGTTGAATTTTCCATATTTCGTGGTCAAGATTATCTATTTTTCTGTTCTCGTTGACAGAGAATAATCCTTCTGTTTGTCCGGCGAATATTTGCTCATTATTTTTATGAACTGCAATTGTAAAGCTGTTGTATATTTTTAGGTACTCGTTTTTAGTATTTTTATAAATTCCGTCACTTGTAGCTATATACATTTCGTTTTTGTCAATAAATAGGTCATTACAGCTTGCATTGATGTGTGTTTCTTTGAGGAATAAGTTATCTTTCAAATAAAAAAGTCCGTCAGTTGTAGCGGCATATATTGTGTTATTAAACTTTTCTATATCAATTACTTCGCCTTTAATGCCTTTTTTGTTATTGTAAAACGATAGTGGCGAATTGACTTGTAACATTGCTATACCATCATATAATGTAGCCCAGAGGATTCCCGACTGCGAGAGGAAAAAATTAGTCACATTTTCGGAATTGAGTCCATATTCTTTGTTTGTTATTTGAATAATTTGTCCTGTTCGGTTAATAATAATAATTCCGCCTCTTGCAGTTCCTATGGCTATGTATTGATTATTTATTTTTTTTGCTGCAGTTATTTCGTTTGCGATGAGATATTTTTCTGCTTCTATCTCATAATCAGTAATATAATTGTTGTGCATTAAAAATACTCCTGCTTGTCCCGACCCTAATAAAATAGAGTCTTCAGTAAGATTAATCATAAAATCTACGCTAAAAATGGCTTCTATTTTATCATTTTTGTATATTTCTTTAATTTTATTTTGTTCAAAATATCTCAGTCCGCTATTTTTTTGGAATATGTATAAAGTATCATTAATTAGAAACGATGAAAGTATTTCATCTTGGTCGCTATAAAAGATGTTTATTTTGTTATTTTCAAATTTAATAATTCCTTTTTTAGTGATGAAAAAAACTTGATTTTGTTTGTCTATGAGGATATTTTTTGTTTCGAGCATTAGGTTGTTCTTGTCTTTGTGTGTTTCCACAAAAATATCTGTTATCTTGCCAATGCTGTCCGGATTAGCGAAGTTGTTATTTATAAGCGAATTATATTGTAAGAGTCCATTTTTGTTGGCGGCGAGATAACCTATGTCACCGAGTGCGCCGACAAAAATTTTGCCGTTATAGTCGTTTTCTATGGCGGTAGCGCGGTATCCGTCGTTTGTGAGTATTGTCTTCCATTTGTTTCCGTCAAATTCTAATATTCCTGAGAAATTTGCAAAGTACATAACCCCTCTGGCGTCTTGTGCTGCGTCAAAGTTTTGTGTATGTGCCATATAAGTTTTAGAATTGTAATTTTTCACAAATGCTAAACCTATTTGTATATTTTGAGACTTAACTTGAAGGTATATTGTTAAAAGTGTTATCAGGAACAAAAGTTTTCTACACATATAAGTTGGAGTTTAAGAATTTAAAATAATTTTCTTTAATGAGTTGGTTATCAGCGATTAAATTTAAAAACAAGTCATAATTAATCTCTAACATGTTCGTATTTTCTATGGCTTTGATTTTCATAGAATTAATATTTTCTTCATTAAGTGTACGGTGGATAAAATAATTTTTAGTGACGGTAATTTGTTGGTTGTTATCATATAAAATAATTTCGCCACTAAAAATATAATAGAAATTGTTTTTAATATTTATATTTATTTCTTCTTGTTTTTTGATTATAAAGTCGTTAGCTTTTTCACTTATCATTGTTATCTCGTTTTCAAAGACATTTTCAAAGAGTTTCGTCTGTTTTAAGATTTTTATCTTTTCAAAAATAAACAGACAGTTGTTTGCACTTTTAAAAACTTTATTATTAAAATTTTTAAGATTTATCTTGTCGTCTGTCTTCAGTTTGATAAGTTGTTCGAGGAAAACTGTTTCATTAAGGAGATGCAAATTGTAAGCTGCCGCTTCTTTAATTATCTTAAATGGGTTGGAGAAGAAGCAAATCATCGTATTTACGGTGTCGTCATCGTTAAATTTGGCGAGTTCAAAAAGAGCTGTTGCCTTAGTATAATTAGATATTTGATTGACATTTTTGTTAATTATCTCTTTTATTCGGTCTTTGTAAGATAGTTTTTTTTGTGGAAAGTCGTCTTTATAAACATTATATATATCAGTGTAGTTGGTATTTTCAAATAACGGAAGGACGAGATTTTTAAATTCTTCGGCGAACATCATATCAAGTATTTCCAGAGCATATCCCTTACTATTTCCTGTGGTGGAGGCAAGATTAGATTTAATTATATCTATATTTTTTTTGGTGTAAATAATAGATAAAAGATTGAAAATGTTATTTATTTTTTGGCTTAATTCATTGGATAGAGCTTCGTGCAAATCGGAGCTCTCATTTTTTTCCATCTCAATGTAACACAAAGAAATCCAGACAATATTTTCAATTTCTTGTTCTAAGATAGCGTAAATAAACGATGTTTCGGTACGATTAGCCACATATTCCATCTCTATTAGAGTTCGGATAGCGGTATTTCTAATCAATGTATTTTGACTGTTAATTTTGCTACGTAAAAAATATACAGCTTTACTTCCTCCTATCTCTCCTATTATTTTTAAAATGATAGTCTGCAGCTCGGCATTTCTTATGTTTTTATTATAAAATTTTATTAGTTCTTGCAAAAAACTTTCTCCAAAAGTAGCGACTGTTTTAGAAGTTGTGATTCGCAAGTAATGATTCGTGAGTTCGTTAAGTATCTTAGTTCGTAAAAAAATATCTTCAAAATTGGCTACATTTTTAACTGCATTTTTTCTTACTTCAATATTATTTTCTTGGATAAGATTGAAATTTAACATTATGGCATTATAACGTTTTGAATTAGTTAGCCATTGAGCTGCATGTATTTTTTCTTCTATGTCTTCCGATTTAGTTTTTCTTTCTATTTCTGAAAATTCTATTTCGGATAGTTGGTCAATAGAAATATTTAGATGTTGTATTAAAGTAGTATCTTGAATTTTCATCTCTAATTCTAATATATTTCTAAGTTCTTTGAGCTTATATAATTTTATATATTTTTCAATAATAATTTTTTTATTATCTTGATTTTGTGAGCCATATAATTTGGTCAAAACTTTGTCGGTATTTATGGGTTCTAATTTGTAAGCCAGATTAACAAAGCTGCTAAAATTAGTCTCATTTTCGGTAAGCATTTTAATAAGGTCAGTTATTTTTTCGTTTTCGGTTACTTTTAAAATCGTTTCATTCGAGTCAGGATTTAATACATTTTCTATGGATTTTTTATATTCTTTATAAGTGTCTAATGACACTTTAAACCATATCAAAACAATAACAAACAATATAATACTAAAATGCACGAGTGTCAGAGATGGGATAAAAGCCAATGCTCCAATAATAATTCCGGCGATAATATTACCAAACGCTTTTGGTCCGCCTTCTATTTTACTTTGAAATTCACTACGGATGTCCGCTTGTATTGGCTGAAAAAGTAGCTGTGAGGCAGGGTCTTGAAATGAGGTTCGCGCCGCTCTGGTAAAAAGTCTGCCCAGAGTGACTGCCGAGAAAAATATAGTCAGTGTGCCATAGAAAATTCCGGAGAGCGATGCCAGAAAGAAACTTATCATCAGCACCAGCGGAAAAACTATGAGTCCCAGCTTAATACCATATTTACTAATCAAGCGTCCAGCGACAAAGGTCTTTAAAATAAATTCTACAACTGACGTGAAACCGAAGAACAATGCAACAAAACCGGTAAGCGAATCCTTGATAGGAAATTGTATTTTTATTTGTGCCTGAAAAATAAATTCTACGAGAAATTGTGCAAGAACAGGAAAAAGTGCTATCAAAAAGATGAATGTAAAATATTTGTTTGCAAAAAAAGATACTTTGACGCGAGTATTATTTTCACTTTTGGTTGCCGATATTTTTTTGATAGCAAGTTTTTCTTTATTGTTTGCGACAATAATAAACACCAGAATAAAAGCGAAAATCAATGAAATATTAGCAAATATAAGCAAATCTTCGGTCTTCAATACTTGGAGTATCAGCGGGATAGACAAAAAAGTTATTATACTTGACAGCACTTCTCCCGAACCGATGAGTCCGTAGATACGCTTTCCTTGTCGCAAATTGAAAAGCTTAGCCGAAATCCCCCAAAATATAACTGCGTGAATATAAGCGAATACACGTATCCAACAGTATAAAATAAAAACGAGCCATCCTGTCGGGGCTACAAAATAATATATCAAAAACAGCGTAGAAGATACGAATAAGAAACTGACAGATAAATTAGCAAGCCGAGAGAATTTAATCTTCTTTTGCAGATACGAAAAAATTAATCCGATAAGATACACAATCACCCCGGAGACAATAAAAGTAACGGGTAACATATTTCTATGAAACTCTATTAAAAATAAACTCGTTGCACTGGAGACAAAAAAAGCTATTGCCGCGCCCATAAAAAATGAATAGACTATCAGCAATGCAACTATCTTTATTTCACTTTGTTCTAAGTTAAGTATTTTTAATAGTTTGTTCTTCATATTTTGAGTTTGTAGCTTAGTTTGCTCAGAGGCATATAATAATTGTGAAAAATATCGCGAGTTATTGCGAGTTGAAGTTCAAAATCTAAAGGCAATTTGTAAATGATTATAGGACCGTGGAACCACAGTCCGTCGCAGAATGCTTGCTCTATCTTCCATTTTCCGTAAGCGAGATATCCGGCGCTCAGATTATCATTAAATTTCCATACCAGCATGTCCACCAGATAGTAATGAGGCGGCGAATTTGAATTGAGTCCCCAAAAATATCTTTCTTGTAAGTGAATAAGCAGCCGTTTGTCTAAAAGAAATAAATTGTAATCTATTTTTAACCCCGTCCAAGCTCCTTGATGATTATCAATTTTGCTGTACTCATATATCTTTAAATTTTTTATCGAGTATCCGAGAGCAAAATCCAATCGTATTAACGTCTTGGCGGGTATATCAGTGATGTCGCCGGGACGTATTTTTAGTTCAAACTTATGCTTAACAAGTGTGAACTCCGGCGAAAACTTATACCAGAATTCTGCATCTTTTATTTGCGTGAATCCAACTTTACTTAATAAAATAAGTAAAAAAAACAACTTTATACTACAAGCATTATTCATTATTCATTATTCATTATTCATTATTCATTATTTATTATTCATTAATAGCTTCTCATCTTCATAATAAGGTCTTTAATTTCGTCATCCGAGTAAATTGCTTTTGCTTGTTTGTAAGAATTATACTTAATAAAATTTAATAAGTTTTTTATTTCCAATTTACTCAGTTCTAAGCCGAGTTTAGTTGCTATTGCGGTTAAAACTCGTGAGTTAGCCAGATGTGAGGCATAAATAACTTGCTCGGCGCCGAGAACTTTTCCTGTGTCAAAAGGTTGAAAAGCAACGTGATTAATAAAAGGTGTGCCGGTAGAGATGCTGTTTACTCCAGTTCCTACAATAGGGTCTGTTACTTTAAGCGGCACATGTGTTATTTCACTAACCAATCTGGCTGTGGAATATATTTTTTTCAAGTCGGGTTGTTTATAAAATAGTTCGGTGCGTTCTATTCCAAATCTCTCATTCAAATGTTCGGTTTGATATGCCATAAGGAATAAGAATAATTCGGTAGCCAGCAGTCCGGAGCGTTCGCCAAGTCCGAGCCATGATGTTGATATTAAATTTATTCCATGTTTCATTGCTTCAAGGTTGTTCATTAGCGCAAGTCCGAGGTCGTTATGAAAATGAGTATAAAGTTGTACGTTTGGTAATAGTTTGGCTTTAAGCCGTTTGAAATAGTTTGCCGCTGTTTGCGGATAAAATCGGCTGAAGGAGTCCCCAATACAGACCGTAGCGGCGCCGAGTTCTACGCATTTGTTAATATATTCGGCAAGAAATTCTGGGTCGGTGGATGTTATGTCGGCAAATTGCGGGTCTACGGGCATTCCGTTTGAATTGTCAAGAGCATATTTTAACATGTCAAGGTTTTGTTGCATTCCGTCTTTCAAATTTTTATGATACATAATATCAGACATGACATCGGATCCTGGCATCACGACTCCTATTCTTCCATATTTAGCACCTTTTACTGAATTAATACAAAGTAAAATTTCGTCTTGCAAAGAGCGGCAATTCGGCGCGATATAGCAATTATCTATTTTATCAACGACCATTCGTATGGCTTCAAATTCTTCTTTACAAATAGATGGAAAACCTACTCCAAATACGAGATGATTTACAGAATACTCACCAAAAATAGCTGCATTTTCGCGGGCTAATTTTACTCGGTCTTTTCCTGTCATAATCGTCTTCGCTTGCGCGCCGTCGCGAGGAGATTCTTCCCATATAACTAACTTGTTGTCATTTAAAGTTTTTAAAATTTTATCTTCCATTGATTAAAAAAATTATATTTTGTTTTTAAAATTCGTACATTAATTTAAGCTGTAAATGTCTGCCAAATTGTGGTAGTCGGGCAGATAATTCACCATCTGCGTCATCTAATCCGGGTGAATAATATTTCTTGTTAAAAATATTATTTACAATAAGTTGCAATGCAGCAGTTTTGAAAAAGTTATAAGTTATGGTCGTATTAAAAAGAAAATAGTCCTCAAATTTATAATGATTTGTTGTAACTGTCGTATTTTCACCTACTATTTTTTCACCTACATAATTTATTCTGAAATTGGCATTCAAGGTATTTCGCCATTTATAATTAAGACCCAGATTGGCATTATTAGTTGCAATATCACTAATTCTAAGTTTAGTGATAACTTCGCCTTCGGGGTTTGTGTATGGGTTGTTGTAGCTGTCCACCGGGTCAATGACCCAAGGCATTGTGTAAGTGTAATTTGCAAATATATTAAGATTATTGTAATTAAAATTGACAAAACCATGCAAACCATATACCTCTTGCTTACCAACTCCTTGATTTTGATTTGTTGTTACTTCTTTTCCATCGACTGTTAATTTTACACTTACTTCTTGTATTATATTGCTGTAATTAGCATGATAACCTACTAAGTTGATATACAATTGATTATCAAAAAAAGTCTTGGCTATACTAAATTCCCAGTTTCTAACTTTTTCGGGTTCTAACTCGGGATTAATAATTTCACGTTTCCCTATCACGGTGGAGAATTTTTCGCGGTTTGTCGCATCTTTAAATGCTTCAGAATAAATTATCTTAAAAATGTATTTTTTGGGAGAAAAAACCATAGCATATCTTGGATTAAAAACATTTCCAAATCCGGCAGTATTTCTTATTAAATTATTGTCATATCTTATTCCGTAAGTAAATTTTAATGTCTTGAAGATGCGATAAGTCGTTTGCATATAAACTCCCAAATCTCTAACAAAGAAATGATTACCGCCATGCACATCACTAAGAGAAGTCCCTACTTCTTCGGTATTTCCGGAGGCAGTATAAGTGTAGTCCCCCTGCAAAACGCTGTAGCGGGTCTCAAATCCGGCTAATATATCTATCTTATTATTAGGAGTATATAATATTTTGAGCTCGTTACGAAATTGATTAGATTTTTGAAAGAAGAAGGTGCTGTCTATCTTCGGTAAATCGTTGTTTAATAAATTTTCTAATTTATATTTTCGTTTGGAGGAATATCTATATTCTCGGAAACGCACTATTTTATTTTCTTTGTCAAAGTCGTGAAGTTTGAACTGTATGTAATTAGAAATTTGCAGTTTGTCAGTGATATTTTTTTCGTAATTAGCATAAATAGTATTATGTACAGGTGCCCACGAGTGTCCTTGCTCGGCGGTCATAAATTCTATGTCGTTATATTGTGCGCCGGCGGCTTCGTGTATTTGCCATGCCATCCAGCCGAGAGTGAGTTCATATATTTTTAATTTCACATAAATAGATTTATCATCGGTATAATCTCTGGCTATCGTGTTAGAATATACCGAGTTATCAAGTTCTAATGCTTTTTTTATACCTGTTTCGGTTAATATAATTTTGTTATTTTCAAAACTATAATAATCATGTGTTGCTCCATATTTGTCAATAAAAGCAAGCGCTTTTGCCGAGTCCGTAATATCTAAAGAATTGTGATATACTTTTGCGATGCTGTCATTATATTGTCGCATCTGGTAAGTATAACCGTCATATTTTGTAAAATCCTGCTCATCCGACACAAATATACGTGCGGTAACTGATAGAGCAAGTTGTTGATTTTTAGACTGTAAAGCAAACGTTGCGTCAGCAAATTTGGTATTATATGAACCGTAGCCGGCAATTATATTACTGCCAAAAATTTCGCCTTGTTTTATTAATTCATAAGGTTGTTTGGTGATAATATTTATTACTCCCAAAAAAGCATTGGAGCCATACATGGTAGAGGCAGGTCCGTAAACAACCTCCAAACTTTTTAAATTGCTAAGCGGAAATTGGCGGGACAAATATACATTGCTTGACCACAAATCGTTATCTTCTATGCCATCAATCAAAAATAGAGTTCGGTTTGTATTTATAGACCGATATCCTCGCTGATACGCATGCGTGTATAAATTGCCGTTGGAACGAGAAATATCAAATCCGGGAAGGTCATGCAAAACGGTTTCAAAGTCTTGATAACCACGATTATAAAATTCGGCTTTAGAAATAGAGACCACCGTTGCGGGGGCTTCTAATATATTTTCTGCTTTTTTGGAGACCGATGTAACAAATAACATATTTCCAAAGCTTTTTAGTCGTTCAATTATCTCTACAAATCTAAACGGATCCGTTAAATTATCAGCTTGAAAGTCGGGTTTTATAGCGAGTAATTTGGCTGCTGCCGAAACTGCACTGCTGTCTTCATCTAAGGCAATATACGTTTTAGATAAGATTCTGTATGCTTGAACTTTTTGCATATCATTGAAACCATTATTTACACAAGGCGTCAATTGTTTGATAACATTTTCAAAATTACCTATTAAATATTCTTTATCTGCCTCATTAATAGAGTTAGAATTGCACTGTGCAATAGCGAATTTAGAAACAATTATAAACAATATAAATAATAATAAACTTTTCATAATCTCCTTTATTTAGCATTAAACATAAATCATTTTAATTTAGGTAAATATTCTATGCCGGGTCCTACATATTTTAACCAGTCGTTTTCGGACATGTTTTGTTCAATATTTTGTCGTAATCCTGTATAAATAGTGTTAATATTTATGTTAAAAAATAAAATCTGCTTTGTTTTATCGGCACTACCGACAAGTAAATGTTCATTATCCGGCGAATAGACGATAGCATGAACCCAGTTGACACATTTGTCTATTAAAAGCGGGGAATCTTCAAAATTGTTTGTGTTCCATATTTTTACGTCTCCATCGTAGCTGCAAGTAGCCAATTGTGAAAGCGAGGCATTGTATTTCATATCTGCAATTGTAGACAAATGAGCATAAATAGTAGATACAAGTGTATTATCTATATCAATATTCCATATTTCTATTGTGCCGGTGTTGGAGGCAACCGCTACTCTGTGATTATCAATAAATTCTACTGCCGTTATAGATTTATTGATAGGTGCTAATACTTTGGTAAGTAAAAAATCTTTTGTATCATAAAAATAAATATATCCTTCGGCATCTGCTACGGCTAAAATTTTAGTATCTTTTGAAAGACACGTAAATACAGGTTTGATTTCAAATATTTTTAATATTTTAAACGAGATAAGCATTGTCGTCAAATCCCAGAGAATCAATTTTTTATCATTAGAAATAGAGAGAATATTTTTATTTTCGTTGATAAAAAAGAGATTATTAACAACACTTGTGTGGGCGTCTAATATAATTGGCTTATTTTGTTCGGTGATTTCGTTCCATAATAAGATTTTTCCGTTATAAGCTCCGGCGGCTAATTTTTTCTTGTCCCCGCTGAGACAGAGACTTCTTGCGCCTCCACGCATGTTATTATCGCGTTTGAGATTGAGCGGGACAAAACTTTTCAGTGTTGTATCTTGCAGATTCCATATTTTTACGGCGCCATCATTTCCGCAAGTAACGAACTTATTATTTTCTATATATACAACATCTCGGACTGCATCAGCATGATTTAGAGAAGATTGTATAATTTTAACATTTCCGGACACCTCTGATAGAGCATTAAAAATTTCGGGGTCGTTTTCTATTCCACCATTCTCTTTATTAAAATTGTAGGCATGAATAGCCATTATTTTCGGTAATAATATTTGCTCCTGTGCCAGTATTTCTTTACTTTTTTCGTTCTGTTGCAGTATTTTGTATGAGTTGGCGGCAAGAGATTTGGCTATGGCAAGTCTACGAAGCGTGTCTGTTTTTGCCTCTGATATTTTGGCTCGTTGCTCTTGCTCTTCGGCTATTCGCTTTTGTTCTAATGCATTGTCTCGCAATTTTTCGGCTTCTTTTTGAAGTTCTTTGGCTTTGTCGCGGGATATTTCGGCATCTAATTTGGATTCTTCGGCTATTTGTTTTTGCAATATTGCTTCACGCTGTTTTTCTATGGCGAGGAGACGTTGTTGCTCGGCTATAATTTTTTGTTGCTCGGCAAGCAATTGTTGTTGCTCGGCGACTTTTTTACTACTTACGGCTTCTTTCTTTTTGTCTTCGGCGATATTACTGTTTTCAAGAGCCACCGATTCATTGAGCTTTGCCTGTTTTTCACTTGCCTCGGCTTTAAATTTTAAGTTCAATGCAAATATCAGAAACAATATAGAAATCAAAGAAGCTAATCCAAGTATGATGGCAAAAAATCTAAATCTATGGATATCGCGTTTTTGCTTCTTCTCTTTTAGCTGGATTTGAAAATCATATTCCTTCTGGCTGTATTGTAAGTAGTTTATATTTCGTTCAAAATAAGCATCATACCGATTCGCCCATGCTTGATTGGGCTGTTGATTTTTGTACCAGTCTATACCGTTTTGCAATTCAGGATTAGTCAGAAGTGAACTCTCCCCCAGATAATACAGCTGTGCGGCTCGCGAGATTTGTAAATATGTTTGTACTGAGGTTTTCTCCGTTAATATCCAGTCGTTCAGACGAAACCATTTTTGTATTATTATTTCTTTGTTTATACTGATTATAGTTTCCACGTCAAGCGGATTGTCGTTGTAAGGTAAAATAAAGGCGGTGTCAGTATTTCTAAATTCATCAAGTACTTTTATTACATCTTCATTTTTTACATTCAGTATGTCGCACAATTCCTGAAGAGATAAAGAGTTTATTTTTACGGTGTTATCCGATTTAACGATGATTAAAGATTTAAAAATCTTCTCGGCTATTGTCTGATATTTTTCCGAGTCAAGGTTATGATAAATTTCTTCCGCATGATTTGATAAGCAATTTTCTATTTTGCCCACCGACTCGTAGTGAATAATATCTATTGTCTGCTCCGTTTTAGAATTATTGGCACAATAATCCCATATTCTTTTGAGAGTATGTTGTAAAACAGATAGTTCGGCTTCTTCATTGCTTATATCTTCAATAATTTTAACTATTAGTTCGGAAGATATTTTAATATTATTTTTTTGAAATGGAAGAAAGATGGCTTGTTTTTTCTGTTCCAATGTAAGCTTAGGTAGAAGATAATGTCCTCTGTTTATTACATCGGTCAGCCCGTCAAATTCGCGGCAAAAATCTATATAATCGGTTATTAGTGAGACGATGATAAAAATATTTTCACTCTGGTTAACGATATTCAACATGTACTCAACAAACATTCGGGCATTCAGCGTGTATTTGTCGTTCTTGTTTTTAAAAATAAAAATATCTTCAAATTGTTGGATATAAATTAAATATTTGTCTTCCGTATTTTGCTGCAATTGTTTAACTATTTCATTGACAAAATATTTATTATTAGCCATTTCTAATTCTATCTTTTCGGTAGAATAGTTGTTTAAAAATTTGGCTATTGCCGCTGAAAAACTTGCCAGCGGGGTATTATTTAGTGTTAATACGGTATAATTCCATTTACTTGTTTTATCTTTTAATAATTTCGGGATAACTCCGGCTTTAACAATAGACGACTTGCCGGCTCCGGAAGGACCCAGAACGGCGAGAAATTTATTTGATAATAAATTAGTTACGATCTCGTCTATTTGTGTGTCTCTACCGAAAAATATATCGGCATCTTCTAATTCAAAGCTCCGCAAACCAGGAAATGGATTTCTTAAATAATCTGACATAACAAAAAAAAATTTTTTAAAGATAATTTTTTTTTTTTATAAAAAAAAAATTTTTAACTTTAAAAAGTTTTTAACATACATTTTTTGCTATGAGAATATCTAAAACACTTGAAATAGAAAATGATATTAATCAATTAGAGAAGGTAGTTTTTTTTGTAGAAGATTTTACTTCACAAAATGGAATAGAGCAGAAGATTATTAATCAACTACTCATCGCCGCAGACGAACTGCTATCCAATACTATTAACTATGGATATCCGAAAGGAATGAAGGGAAGAATAAGTATAGAGCTCATTGTTACGGACAAAGAAATTACTATTGTTTTTACGGACGACGCAATAGAATTTGACCCCACAAAAGCTGCCACTCCTAAAGTTAGCGATACCGACATAATGAACCGACAAATAGGAGGACTCGGTATTTATATAGTGAAAAAGATGATGGACAGATTTGACTACATGCGAAAAAACAAGCATAATGTAATAACAATAACAAAGAAGTTTTAACCTCAAAAAAATAAAATATGGAAATTAAAGAAGGTAGAATACAAAACATTACGGTTCTTAATCTGATAGGAAAAATAGATGTAAACAGCTCTAAATTTTTCCAAGAAAAGTTTACCGAAGTTATGAACCGCGGCGACAAGCACGTCATTTTAAATTGTGCCGAGTTAAGTTATGTCAGCAGCTCCGGACTTAGAGTATTTCTTATGTTTTTAAAAAGTATTAACAAGGTAGGTGGTAAGTTAGTTATATGCTCAATGAGTGATATAATTTTTGAAGTCTTTGAAATATCCGGGTTCGTACCTATTTTTACAATAACTGATAACATAGATAAAGCAGTAGCCAATTTCTAATTATCAACGCTATACTGATAAAAAATTACCACAAAGGAATCAAAGTTTTTTCATTTCTTTCATTCCTCTGTGGTTAAAAAGAAAAAAATTACCACAAAGGTATGAGAGGAATGAAAGAAAACAAAAAAATATTATTTTAAATTTTCGTGAACTTTCGTGTCTTTGGTGGCAAAATTTTGGTTAGAGCCAATAGTTAGTTTATCAAATTCTTATAATTAAAAAAATAACGGAAGACAAAGAAAATGAGTTCATTATAATGATTAATATAAAATATCTTATGAAAAATTACATAACCTACATAAGCATAAATCAGGAGATACGATTTGGAACACCTTGTATAAAAGAGACTCGCATTGCCGTTGTATATGCAATATTATGAATTTTTTTGGGAAGAAAAAAAACTAAGAGAGCAATGCTCTCTTAGAATTATAAGGTCAGGATGTTTTCTACTAAATAGAAACGTATATTTTTATGAGATGAAGCCGATGTTTAATGTTTATAATGCAAAGGTAAAAATATTTTTTTGGCTCTCAAATTAATTTAACTATATTTGATAAACAGTAGTTTTACTTATGTTAATTGCGTTTTTTTATAGATAGAAATCATTTTTTTGTAGATAAAAGTCATTTTTTGTAGATATTTTTTCACTAAAAAATGTTATATAACATATTTTTTTATTTTAAAAATGGGTTTTGCAGATAGTTATTTTCAAAAATACAAGTATTTTCCGGCTGTCATAGACGATTTGCCAGATAAAGAAACTAAAATTATAGTAATAATACCTTGTTTTGATGAACCTGAGATATTGAAAACCTTGTCTTCGCTTCTGAATTGTGAGTCCACAATATTTCCGGTGGAGATAATAACGCTAATAAATTCAAGTCAGACAACCGAGCAAGAGATAATAAATAATAATAGAGAAACTTATACTCTGTTGAAGCAGTGGTGCGAACAAAATTCCTCGCACATGCGAAAATTCTTTGCCAAAAATATAGAGGACTTGCCTTCTAAGTTTGCAGGCGCCGGTTTAGCACGCAAAATAGCGATGGACGAAGCATTAAGACGATTTAATATTATAGATAATCCTAAAACATACATCGTTAGCTTAGATGCTGATACGTTGTGTGCCAAGAATTATCTGTCCGAAATAGAGCAAACTATTGTAGAAGATGAAAAAATCAATGGGTTTACCGTAAAATTTGAACATCAAAAAGATACAAAATTATTTTCAAAAGAAATAATAGCGGCAATATCTTTATATGAATTGCATTTGCATTATTATATTAATTCGCTACGGTACAGTGGGTTTCCATATTCTTTTCATACCATTGGCTCGGCATTCGGGGTCAATGCGATGATATATGCAAAACAAGGCGGGATGAATACTAAGCAAGCAGGAGAAGATTTTTATTTCTTACATAAAATCATTCCGCTCGGTAATTTTTGTGAAATAACATGCACATGTGTATATCCGTCACCGCGCATCTCCACTCGCGTCCCGTTCGGAACCGGAATATCGGTTGCTAATATCTTAAAAGAGAAGGAAATAATTTTTAAAACATATAATTTTACTGCTTTTAAAGAACTAAAAATGTTTTTCTCACAAAAGAATAATTTTTTTAAATATTCTGATAACAAAGAGGTTATACTTACGGACTCTATCAAAGATTTCTTAGAAAAGATTAATTATAAAGAAGCTCTGATTAATATAAATCAGAACAGCACTAATTTGAAAACATTTGAAAAACGATTCTTCCAATGGTTTGACGCATTTTGCATTGTAAAATATCTTAATTTCGCACATGAAAAATATTTTACTAAAAATGATATATTATTAGAAAATAACAGATTAACAAACGATAATTGATAATGAACAATGAGTATATACTATAAAAAGTAAATTAATTTTTGGTAAAATTATTTTTTTTGGTATCTTTGCATCTCACAAACACAAAAGACAAATTATGAAACCACTGATGCCGTATGGCTCCGCTAATTTTGAGAAAATTGCAACCGGCAATTATTATTATATAGATAAAACTAAATATATAGAAAATTTAGAGAACATAGAATTTCCCATATTTTTGCGTCCCCGCAGATTTGGAAAGTCTTTATTTACAGAGATGTTACGCTGTTATTATGACTTGAAAATGAAAGATAAATTTCAAGATATTTTTGGTAAATTGTATATCGGCAAAAATCCTACCGGCAATCAAAATAAATATTTCTTTCTCTCGCTTGACCTATCAGGAATGTACGCTTACGCCGAGATGAACGAGATGGAATTAAAAAAGTCGTTTGACAATCACATCGCCAATCTGATGAGTCGTTTTTTAATTAAATATCAAAACAATTTTCAACTTACTAATCAAGAAATCAATGAATTAACACGAAAATATGAACACGATGCAGCACAGGCACTATCCAATATTTGCGGCTTAGTAGAAAAAGCAGAAGGTAAACTTTATATCGCAATAGACGAGTATGATTCGCTGACAAATGCACTTGCCATCCGCTACCGTCACACTACGCAGGAAGATAATATGTATATAAAAATATTAGAAAAAGGTGGTTTTTTCCGAAACTTTTTTGAGATGCTTAAAGCAAATGTAAAAAATAGTATTCATCAAATATACATTACCGGAATTTTACCCATCACTATTTCTGACATGAAAAGCGGTTTCAATATAGCTAAATGGATACAATTTGATGAAGAATTTTCTGATATGCTCGGAATTACTAAAAAAGAATTTGACCACTTTATAGACAAAATTTATACTGATTATCCCGACATAAAGATTGATAAAGAAGAAGTTAAAATAACAATAAAAAATTATTACAACGGTTATAAGTTTACCCGCCGCGGTGAAGAAATATATAATCCGATGATGACAATTTATTTCTTAGATAACTTAATTAGACACAACATTTATCCAGATATTCTGGCAGATAATAATTTACGAATCAGTTATGACCAGATAGCATTTCTTTTTGGACAAAATTTGAAACAAGCGAATGAAATAATTACAGAGATAACCAACACAAAAACATATAACATAAATAATCATCTTCAAATTACTTTTGAGATGCAAGATTTTAAAGAAGGCAGATATATTGCAGAGGGACTTTTTTATGCAGGAATTTTGACTTATTCTACAAAAGTCAACACGCTAAAAATACCTAATTTAGTTACTTACAGCTTTGCTATAGAATATTTTAACGAGCTCCAAAATTTTAAAACGGAAAATTATATTTATAATAAATGGGTTAGCGCATATAAACAAAAATCTGATGTAAAAACTTTTATCGCCGGTTTTTTTAAAGATATAATACAAAAATTTCCCGGCACATTTTTTTCGCATGCAAACGAGAGTTTTTATCATGGACTTCTTTTTCAAGTTCTGTATAATCACACCGAGAAAGATATTTATGAGGTTCTGCCCGAATATAATCTTCCTAACGGAATGGTAGACATTTATTTGCGAACTTATACCAATCAAAATATGAATCCTGTGCATCTGAACGACCTCTTCGAGATAAAACAAGTCTCTAAAAATGCTAAAGAAGACGTTTTTGTGGCAAAATTTGAAGAAGCAAAAAAGCAAGTATTAAAATATAGAATAGGTGAATATTCTCATTTTCGCGCTGTTGCTATTTGTTTTCGCGGAAATAAAGATTATAAAATAGAGGTGTTGTAAACAATAAAAAAAGACAAATTATGAAACCACTGATGCCGTATGGGTTGGCTAATTTTGAGGAAATTGCAACCGGCAATTATTATTATATAGATAAAACTAAGTACATAGAAAATTTAGAATGTATAAAATTTCCCATATTTTTGCGTCCCCGCAGATTTGGAAAGTCTTTATTTACAGAGATGTTACGCTGTTATTATGACTTGAAAATGAAAGATAAATTTCAAGATATTTTTGGTAAATTGTATATCGGCAAAAATCCTACCGGCAATCAAAATAAATATTTCTTTCTCTCGCTTGACCTATCAGGAATGTACGCTTACGCCGAGATGAACGAGATGGAATTAAAAAAGTCGTTTGACAATCACATCGCCAATCTGATGAGTCGTTTTTTAATTAAATATCAAAACAATTTTCAACTTACTAATCAAGAAATCAATGAATTAACACGAAAATATGAACACGATGCAGCACAGGCACTATCCAATATTTGCGGCTTAGTAGAAAAAGCAGAAGGTAAACTTTATATCGCAATAGACGAGTATGATTCGCTGACAAATGCACTTGCCATCCGCTACCGTCACACTACGCAGGAAGATAATATGTATATAAAAATATTAGAAAAAGGTGGTTTTTTCCGAAACTTTTTTGAGATGCTTAAAGCAAATGTAAAAAATAGTATTCATCAAATATACATTACCGGAATTTTACCCATCACTATTTCTGACATGAAAAGCGGTTTCAATATAGCTAAATGGATACAATTTGATGAAGAATTTTCTGATATGCTCGGAATTACTAAAAAAGAATTTGACCACTTTATAGACAAAATTTATACTGATTATCCCGACATAAAGATTGATAAAGAAGAAGTTAAAATAACAATAAAAAATTATTACAACGGTTATAAGTTTACCCGCCGCGGTGAAGAAATATATAATCCGATGATGACAATTTATTTCTTAGATAACTTAATTAGACACAACATTTATCCAGATATTCTGGCAGATAATAATTTACGAATCAGTTATGACCAGATAGCATTTCTTTTTGGACAAAATTTGAAACAAGCGAATGAAATAATTACAGAGATAACCAACACAAAAACATATAACATAAATAATCATCTTCAAATTACTTTTGAGATGCAAGATTTTAAAGAAGGCAGATATATTGCAGAGGGACTTTTTTATGCAGGAATTTTGACTTATTCTACAAAAGTCAACACGCTAAAAATACCTAATTTAGTTACTTACAGCTTTGCTATAGAATATTTTAACGAGCTCCAAAATTTTAAAACGGAAAATTATATTTATAATAAATGGGTTAGCGCATATAAACAAAAATCTGATGTAAAAACTTTTATCGCCGGTTTTTTTAAAGATATAATACAAAAATTTCCCGGCACATTTTTTTCGCATGCAAACGAGAGTTTTTATCATGGACTTCTTTTTCAAGTTCTGTATAATCACACCGAGAAAGATATTTATGAGGTTCTGCCCGAATATAATCTTCCTAACGGAATGGTAGACATTTATTTGCGAACTTATACCAATCAAAATATGAATCCTGTGCATCTGAACGACCTCTTCGAGATAAAACAAGTCTCTAAAAATGCTAAAGAAGACGTTTTTGTGGCAAAATTTGAAGAAGCAAAAAAGCAAGTATTAAAATATAGAATAGGTGAATATTCTCATTTTCGCGCTGTTGCTATTTGTTTTCGCGGAAATAAAGATTATAAAATAGAGGTGTTGTAAATTAGTTTCTAAAGAACAGCTTTTTAACAGCAGATTTTCAGCGATGATTAAAGAAAAAAAATTCAAAATTTGTATAGTTGATTTTATTTTTGAAAGTGCAAAAAAGGAAATATCATTAATTGATACACCTATAATTTTGCCTGATAATCCTCAAATAAAAGAATGATAACTAAGCACATTAAATCATTTTTTGATTTTACTCTTTGATTATTATGCTCATAAAATTCCAAACCGAGATAGTGATATTGATTTATTAGTGTTACAAATGAAACAATCTATTATTAATATTTTAGAAGTTATAGGTGCTAATTTCAAGACCATTTGCATCCTTATAATTGTCGTTATATCAATTTATTATATTTCTATTAGTATGTTTGATGAAAATATTAGGAATAAAATAAATGAAACCGACATTATTACAATAGCCACTTTCAATTATTACGGTACAGGAGGCAAAGGGTTTCAAGGGGTTAATTACAATTATTATACTGATACCACACTTCAATATGCATCTGCATTACGTATGGACACAGATACCGGAATGGTAAATGGCGACAAATTTTTGGTTGTTTATTCACGAAAATACCCTGATATTTCTATAGTGCTGCGAAATTCAAATAATTGTATTATACGCTTTACCGACAGTAGCATTTTTGCAAAATACAACTACAAACAAAAATAAAAACTTACGTATTAAAAATTCTAATTATAAAAAATAATTATTATATTTGCAAAAAACTAAACATTTAATAAAATGATAGAACATCAAACCATATTTTCTATTAAAGAACTCAAAAATAAAGTTAAACACGCCTTTATTGAAGGGATTCCCAATAAAAAAGAAAAAATTGAGATAATTAAAAATTGGCAAGATAATATTATAAGTGGAAAAGTTATAAATTCAACCGAACAAGAATTGAAGCCGATTTTTTTAACTCAATTCTTTGGCGAAATTTTAAATTATGAATATAAAAATGCTAATTCTTGGAATTTACGTTTAGAAAATAAATCGGAATTAGATAGCACAAAAGCAGATGCTGCATTAGGTTATTTTTCTATTGACTCTACTTTGCCAAAGTTCAAAAGTGATATAAGAGCTGTTATAGAAATAAAAAATGCCCGCACAACTTTAGACAAACCGCAAAACAGACCCGATTTTAAAGGAAGTTCGGTGGAGCAATGTTTTATGTATGCCGCAAAATCCGGAGAAAAGTGTAAATGGGTAATTGTCAGCAATTTATTAGAAATTCGTTTATATCTGGCAACAGATATGACTAAATACGAAAGTTTTGATATTCTAACACTTAACGAAGATTCCGAATTTCAAAGATTTTATTATCTGTTGGCAAACGGACAATTATTTTACGAAAATATTGCCTCGTCAATAGATATTTTTCTTAGCAATAGAATAGAAAAAGAAAAAACTATAACTTATGAATTTTATCAGAATTATAGTTATTTGCGCGAAGTTTTTTTGCAACATATAAAATTTCACAATCCTACTCACAATCCGTTAGATTTATTGCAATATGCACAAACTATTATTGACCGAATTATTTTTGTAAGCGTTATAAAAGATTATGATTTAATTAATTATGATGTTTTTAAAAGATTAGAAAATGCTGTTTTAGAAATATGGGAAGATGATAAATCAGAACTATGGCGACAATTAAATAAATTTTTTAAAGCATTGGATAAAGGAATGCCTCCACGTATTCAAAAATTTAATGGTGGTTTGTTTAAACAAAATGATATTATTGAAAAATTAGTTATAAAAGATTTTTTTCTTAAACAACTTTTAACGTTAAGTAATTACGATTTTGAAAGTGACTTGAATATTAATGTGTTAGGTCATATTTTTGAACAATCTATTACTGATATAGAAAATCTGAAAAAAGATTTAGCCGAGAATGTTAAAATAGAATATTCGGAAATAAATGATGCAATAATTTATAAATCGCATTTTAATGAAACAAACAAACGAAAAAAAGACGGAATTTATTACACTCCCGAAAATATAACTCAATACATTGTAAATAACACAATTGGAAATTGGTTAAATGAACAAAAAGATGAAATTGGATTAAATGAAGAGGAATTAACTTTAACAAAGTTTGAAACTTTATCAAAATTTCAAGAATACCAACAAAAACAAATAGAAAAATGGGAAAAATATGCAAATGTTTTAAAAAACATTAAAATACTTGACCCCGCCTGTGGAAGTGGTGCTTTTTTGACGCAAGCATTTGATTTTCTGTTTAAAGAAAATTTAATAGTAATTGATGTCTTGAATAAATTAAAATTTTCTAAAAGCCAAAAGCCAAAAGCCAAAACCAAAGTTGGTTTGTTTTCCAATGAAATTGACAAAACGCAAAAACAAATTTCGCAAATAAAAAAAGACATAGTTTGCAACAATCTTTTTGGTGTTGATTTGAATTACGAAAGCGTAGAAATTACAAAACTCGGACTCTGGTTAAAATCGGCAAGTAAAAACGATGCTTTAGCATTATTAGACAGCAACATAAAATGCGGAAACTCTTTAATTGCCGACAAAGAAATATCAGAAAATGCCTTTGATTGGAAAGAAGAATTTAAAGAAATAATACAATGCGGTGGTTTTGATATAATTGTAGGAAATCCACCGTATGTTGATAGTAAAAATTTGAAACCTTACAGCGATTATTTTTCAAAAAATTATAAAACCTACAATGGAACAGCAGATTTGTATGTTTATTTTTATGAATTATCTTTTAATCTTTTAAATATAACCAGCATTTTGGGATTTATAAGTTCCAATAAATTTATGAAAACCGGCTATGGCGAAAATTTAAGAAAATTATTAACTGAAAAACATATTTTACAAATCATTGATTTTACAGATTATAGAGTTTTTCAAGATGCACTTGTTGCAAGCAGTATCATAATTGCAAAAAATCAAGAACCGCAGGAAAATATTAAAATTTCGTTAGTGAATCAAAACTTAAATAAATTTGAAAAATTAGAAGATTATATTGCTAAAAATCATTTTTTTACAAACAGCAAAAATTTAGATGGAAAAATTTGGTTTTTGTCGGCAAACGGTAAACTTCCTTTGAAACGAAAAATAGAGGAAAATTCTACAAAACTAAAAGATATTGAAGGAGTTGCAATATACAGAGGCGTGACAACCGGTTTTAATGATGCCTTTATAATTGACGAAAATATTAAAAAACAACTGATTAAAGAAGATTATAAAAATGCCGAAATTATAAAACCACTTTTACAAGGTAGAAACATTAGAAAATGGTTTTACAAATATAATGATAAATATATTATTTTTACCCGTAGAGGAATTGAAATTGAAAATTATAAATCAATAAAAAAATATTTATCAAAATTTAAAGAAAATTTAGAACCCGGAAATGGTCGCAAAGAAGGAAGTTATCAATGGTATGAAATTCAAGATAATACAGCGTATTTTTCACATTTTGAAAAACCCAAAATTATATGGGGACTTACAGCCGACAAATGGGCGTATTGTTTTGATAACAAAGGACATTTTCTTCCAAGCAACGGTTATATTTTAACTTCTGCTAAAGAACTAAATTTAAAATATATTTTGGGAGTTTTGAACAGCCGACTCATGCGTTTTTATTTTGATTTTATTGGAATAATGACTGCCGGCGGTGCATTTACACTAAAATACGATACTGTTTCAGAATTTCCTTTCAAAGAAATTTCACAAGAACAGCAACTACCTATTATCAAATTAGTTGATGAAATTATTGAATTACACCAAAAAATTGAATTTGTAAAAGAAAAATTCTCTAATCGTTTGATAACCAATTTTGAAAACATAAAAATAAATCAAAAATTAGAAAATTTCTATTTGTATGATTTCAAAACTTTTGTAAATGAACTAAAAAAACAAAACATAATACTAAATTTAAAGTTACAAGACGAATTTGAAGAATATTTTAAACAGCAAAAAAATAACATAAACACGGATTTAGAAAATTCAGAAAAAATTGAACAACAAATTGATAAATTAATATACGAAATTTATAATTTAACAAAAGAAGAAATAGAAATTATAGAGAATGCGAAAAAATGAAACCAACTTACGATAAATCAGTTTCAACCGAAAAAAGAAAACAAAACGGAATATTTTATAGTCCGCAAAATATAGTTAAATATATAGTTTCGCGAGTATTAGACAATTATTTTAATCTTGATTTTACGTTTGAAAAATTGCAAAAAATAAAAATACTTGACCCTGCTTGCGGCGATGGAATATTTTTAGTAGAAAGTTATTTTTATTTGATAAATGTCTATAAAAATCATTTTTCTGATTCTAAAAATTCTGAAAAATTTATTATTGAAAATAATTTGTTTGGTGTTGATATTGATAATTTTGCAGTGAAAATGACAAAGAAAAATTTATTTGAAAATAGCAATTATTTTTGTGAAAATATCATGTGCGGAAATTCGCTTATTTCGGACAAAGCAACATCAGAAAATGCCTTTGTTTGGAAAGAAGAATTTAAAGAAATAATACAATGCGGTGGTTTTGATATAATTGTAGGAAATCCACCGTATGTAAGCACAAAAGTTATTAATGAAATTGAAAAAAAATACTTTGTTGAAAATTATAAAACTGCTGTTGGACAATTTGATTTGTATGGCTTGTTTATAGAAAAAAGTATAAAATTATTGCATAAAAATTCAAAATTTGGATTTATTACTTCAAATACTTATTTATCTAATAAAGATTTTTTAGAACTTCGGAAGTATTTATTTGAAAATGTTACAATTAATGAAATTACAAATTTGGGTGAAACAGTTTTTACTGATGCAAAAATAGATGTAGCAATTCTATTATTTACAAATAGTTATACTGAAAATAATAAAATAAAAATTACTTTAAATAGCATTGATTTTGAAAGAAATAAATTTCATCTTATTTCTCAAAACAGATTTAATTCAGAAAAAAATAATTATGAAATAAAACTAAACTCAAAAGAAGATGATTTTGAATTAATTGACAAAATATTTGAAAATAAAACCGAACTTTCTGAAATTTTAGATTTGCCTCGTGGAATTGAAATAGGTAGTAACTCTGAAAAAATTAGCACTAATTATCAACTCGATTTTTATAAATTATTGGTTGGAAAAGATATATCAAAATATAATATAAATTTTGCCAAACGTCACATAAAATTTGAAAACAATAAATCTGTTTTTAAAGATTTGGAAATTTATGAGCAACCTAAAATTTTAATACAAAGAATCCGAAATTTATCTTTAAAAACAAGAATTGTTGCAACTTTAGATGAAGATAATTATCTTTGCACAAATACTTTACGAATAGGAATTTTGAAAAATAAAAATTTTAATTTAAAATATATTTTAGCAATTCTAAATTCAAATTTAATTAATTGGATTTTTTCAAAATATTTTGTAAATAAAGACATTTATGCTTATCAATTAGACCGTTTACCAATTTGTGAAATTTCAAGCGAAAAACAACAAGTTTTTGTAGATTTAGTAACCGAAATTTTAACAATAAACAAAGAATTAAATAAAAATAAGCAGAAATTTATAAATAGAATTGAAGCAAATTATAAAATTGAACGAAATACAAAAATATTAAATTTCAACGAATTATATTTTTCGGAGTTGAACGAAGAACTAAAAAAACAAAAAGTTACTCTTTCGTTAAAACAGCAAGACGAATTAGAAGAATATTTTGACGAAAACAAAACAAAATTGAATACAGAAATTGAAAATGTCAAAAAAATTGAACAACAAATTGATAAATTAATATACGAAATTTATAATTTAACAAAAGAAGAAATAGAAATTATAGAGAATGCGAAAAAATGAAAGCAATAAAACAAGTCTCTAAAAATCATAGAGACGACCTCTTTGAGACATTTTTTTGAAAAATTTTACTTATTTAAGTTTTATTAAAAAATAAAAACATTATAATATAAATATTTTGCGTTACTTTGTACTTTTAAAAATTACTTAAATTTTTGTTTCATGAAAAAGGTTATAATGTTTTTTGTTTTGGCATTAATATTTACAAAAATTGATGCTCAAGCTCCTAAGGGAGGCGGTTATTCAGGTGGAGAAGGTGGAATAATTACAGGAATAGTTATTGACGGCGGACTCAAAACGCCTATAGAGTATGCAAATCTGGTACTTTACAAACAGTCTGATTCTTCGTTAGTTACAGGCACAATAACCGATGCAACCGGCAAATTTGTAATAAAAGATGTGACCGCCGATAAATATTTTTTGACCGCCAATTTTATAGGATATAACAAAACAAACATCGCAAATATAGAAATTAATAAGACCAATAGTTTTAAAATGCTGGATACTATATATTTATCTCAAGCATCTGAAGAGTTGAAAGAAGTAGAAATAACCGGGACAAAGAGTTATATCAAATATGAAATAGATAAAAAAGTGTTAAATGTTAGTCAAAGTCCAAATGGCACGACAGGTAGTGCGGCAGATGTCTTAGAAGGAGCGCCTTCTATACAAGTTGACGTGGATGGCAATGTCAGTTTGAGAGGAAGTACAAATTTTAAAGTCTTAATAGATGGCAAGCCATCTGTCCTTAGCGCCAATGATATCCTACAACAAACCCCGGCAAGTATGATAGAGAGCATCGAAATAATAACTAATCCTTCTGCCAAGTATGACCCAGAGGGAAATTCTGGAATTATTAATTTAGTTACAAAGAAAAAATCTGTCAGCGGTTTCAATGGTATTTTCAATGTAGGTGTCGGTTCATACGGCGGTTTCACTACCGATTTCTTATTCAATTACAAAATAAAAAAAATAAACTTTTTTGTCGGAGCAAATTATAATGACACTCCTCATCTCGGGACAGGTTATTTTGAAAGAACTACCTATGGCGATATCATTTCTAAGGTAGAAGCCGATGCCCAGAGAGAACGTTTACATGGTGGATACTCCGCAAAAACAGGTATAGATTATTATATAAATGACAAAAATACGTTATCTTTATCTTCTAATGTAGGAAAATTTATTTTTGGAATGTCCTCCGATACTTATTACTCCAATTGGACTGAGCCGCAAACTTACGAACGCTATTTTATTAGCAGCAGCAATAAAGAAGTTGATAATGATTATATTAATACCGATTTAACTTATCAGCACAAATTCGCTAAGAAAGACCACACACTTGATATTTACTTCTTTTATTCTAATAATATAGGTAACGACAAAGAAGAATTGAAAGATATTTATACTAATTCAGAATGGGAATTGCTTGGTACAGACTACGATGCGCATACGTCTAAGGCAGATGATAGCGGTTATGGAAGCGAGTTTAAAATAGATTATATCTATCCGATAAATGATAAATCTAAATTAGAAGCCGGGTACAATCTTGAGTTATATGATGCCAATTATTCGTATATTTATAAAATATATAACAATACCATAGACAATTGGGAAGAAGACCCTTCGCATACCAATCAATCTAATTATACAAATCATATAGAAGCCATTTACAGTACTTATACCAGTGAGATAAAAGGTTTTGGATATCAAATAGGACTGCGTGCCGAGTACAGCGAACGACTGTTTACTCAAAAAACAACTAATGAAAAATATCCTTACAATAAAATAAGTTTATTTCCAAGTGCCTATATTTCAAAGACTTTGTCGCATGAGCAAGAAATACAATTATCTTACAGCCGCCGTATTATGCGTCCGGATGAGTGGACATTGAATCCGTTTCCTATCTTCTCTGACCAATTTAGTGTAATGTATGGAAATCCTTTATTGAACCCGCAATACACTGATTCTTACGAGCTGAACTATCAAAAATATTTTGGACGTTCGTCTATCAGTGTGGAGACTTTTTATAGAAATTCTACTGATGCCTTTGCTCGCATCACCGAATTAACTGACGATGGACTGCTTGCCACTAAATTTGAAAATGCCAATCAAGAGTCAACTTTGGGAGTAGAAGCGATGGCAAGTCTGATGCTTTTTAAGATGTTAATGTTAAATCCGAGTGTTAGCTTTTACCAATATAACGTAAAAGGTGTAGTAGATAGTCAGACACAAACCGCAAAAAGTACCAATGCCGATATTCGTCTGATGACAATGTTAATGTTAGGACGTAATACAAAACTCTCGTTTACAACTTTTTACAGCGCTCCAAGTACCAATTTGCAGGGCGAAACTAAATATAGATTCGGAGCAATGGCATCTTTTAAACAAGAGTTTTTTAAGAAGAAACTGTCGTTATCCGTATCCGGAAGAAATGTTCTTGGAACGATGAAATTTCAATTCTCTACAAAAGGAGAAGGATATGAAGCATACAATATCATGAAACCGAAGACCTCGTTTATGATTAATCTTAGCTACAAAATAAATAATTATACGAAGCGAAATTTTGAAACCGACAATAATATGAACATTGATTTATAGTCATGACAAAAAAAAATGCGTTAGTGATATTGTTAATAGGAATTGTAGGAGCAATTCCTATTATCTTGTATCTTTTATTGTTTTATTCCGACAAATCGCGTGATGCGGAATGGTGTTTATCGCTTTTAAAAGATACAAAAAAAGTAGTGTTAATAGATGTGCATCAGCCACATGCGTATGAAAAAGAACATATTAGCGGAGCAATAAATATAGAAAAAGATATTATTTTAAATAAATACGATGGTATTGACGCCGCGATAAAAGCCAAAACATGGATTTTAATTTGCGAAGGAGGTATTTCTACTAATTATATAGCGAATAAACTCAAAAACACTAAAACCGACATTTATACTGCTGAAGGAGGACTACAAAGATGGAAGGCATTACAATTTACCGACACCGACTCATTGTTCTGTCATCTGATTGTAAATGATAAACCGCTAACTTTTCCGTATAAAAACACCTCTTCTGTAGAACAATTGATGTTGGTTCTTTCGGCGTTTGTGGTCAAACCTTTGTATATGATTCTTAGCTTTTTATTGTTTTTCCTTCTTAAAAGAACGTCGCTTACCATACGTGCTTTGCGATATTCTATGCTTGCATTTTTTCTGGGAGAAGCTTTTTGTGCAATTAACTATCTGTTTACCAACGAAGAGTCTTTGGTTTTGGAATATTTGCACAGCTTCGGGATGTTAGTGAGTTTTGGCTTTGTTATATTTGCAGCGCTTCATTATGTTAGTCAAAATATTATTCGCTTTGAAAACAAACAACAAAATTGCTTATTTATAAAAGATTGCAAACAATGTTACAAATATAAGTCGGTCAGCTGCAAGCTTCAAAATTCAATGCTTTTTGTTACTATCATCTTTTTTATTCTCGCTTTTATCCCTTTGCTGGTGCCTATATTGCCGATTTCTTATAACACTAATATTTATGATACTTTTTATAACAGTACTCATTTCAATATTTTTCAGCTTTTTGAGAAACGGTATTTGTCGCATGTCAGTATATTATTATTTTTTATCAGCTTTTTAAGTGTCAAATTTTTTAGCGACTTTTTCTATGCGAAAATATTTTTTAGTGCCGCCATGGGCATGTTATCTTTTAGCTTTTTCCGGATAGTTTTATTGTCTTTGTTTGCCGAAAATATGATATGGTTTGCAGTATTAGAAGAGATAACCGAGCTGATGTTTATTATCACATTATTATATCATTATAAACCTTTTTTACGCTAAACAATTTATTTTTATGAAAGAAATATTAAGAAATAATAAAAATTATATATTCGCTTCTTTTGCTATACTTTTTTATCTGGTTCATGGAATTTACTGGTATTCAAATGGTGTTTTGTCTAATATGCTGTGGGCGTGTCATTTAGCATCTTTGATAGTAGGTATAGGATTGTTCTTAAAAAATAAATTATTAATAACCGCAGCAACACTTTTGCTCATCATGGGCAATATTTTCTGGGCATTATTTTTATGGGGCGGTGGCAAGATGGAATTAACCTCGCCGCTGACTCACCTCGGCGGATTGATTTGCGGATTGTACGGATGCTACGTATATGGAGTCCAAGTCCATGCATGGATTTTTACTGTCGTATTCTTAGCTTGTTTACAAATAATAAGTAGATTTATAACGCCGGAGATAGAAAATATAAATCTGGCTTTTGCCGTTGCTGAGGGCTGGGACAAACTTTTCCCTGATTATCTTGTTTATGAAATATTTTTACTTATACAAAGTAGCGTAACTTTCTTTATATCAGAGAGAATTTTATCTTTTTTACGAAAAAAAATCGTCAGAGAAATTTAATTTTATAAATGAATTTTGCTATAATAAATATTTTAATAACTTTACCGAAAATTTAATAAAATAAAATAGTAATGATATGGAAGCTGTTATTATCAATAATTACGAAGAATTTGAAAGTTATCTGGGAAAAGAAATTGGAGTTTCTGACTATCTACAAATCACTCAAGAGCAAGTGAACGCTTTTGGTCGGGCTACTCATGATATGCAATGGATACATACTGACCCCGAAAGAGCAAAATTAGAGTCACCTTTCAAAGGGACTATCGCGCATGGCTATTTAACGCTCTCGCTATTGGCGTATTTTTGGGCAAGAGTAGTTGAGGTTAGAAATTTTTCTACCTTAGTTAATTATGGCGTAGACAAGTTCAAATTTAGCGAGCCGGTGATGGTCGGAAGTAATGTGAGAGTGAGATTTACTGTAGAAACGATAGCTAATTTGAGAGGTATTGCCAAGGTCTCTTTAAAAGTTAGAATGGAAATAGAAGACAAAAAAAAGCCGGCTTTTGAAGGCATTGTAACTTTTCTATATAATTTTAAAAATTAAAAAAATTAATTATCACGCAAAGACGCAGAGACGCAAAGCAAAATGATTTTTGTAGAAAATTAATTATCACGCAAAGACGCAGAGACGCAAAGCAAAATGATTTTTGTGGAAAATTAATTATCACGCAAAGACGCAGAGACGCAAAGCAAAATGATTTTTGTAGAAAATTAATTATCACGCAAAGACGCAGAGACGCAAAGCAAAATGATTTTTGTAGAAAATTAATTATCACGCAAAGACGCAGAGACGCAAAGCAAAATGATTTTTGTGGAAAATTAATTATCACGCAAAGACGCAGAGACGCAAAGCAAAATGATTTTTGTAGAAAATTAATTATCACGCAAAGACGCAGAGACGCAAAGCAAAATGATTTTTGTGGAAAATTAATTATCACGCAAAGACGCAGAGACGCAAAGCAAAGAAATGTTATCTAATAAATGAAAGATGCCATATTTTAATTATACTATAACGGCAACTTTGGCAAGTTGCCGTTTATAGTATATTTTGCCTATTTATTGGGTAATTGCCACCTATATTTCAAAATAAACAAAAAAATATTACTTTTTTGATTTATTTATAATATATTTGCAAAATAAAAATAGGTTACAAAAGTTTTTAAAATAATGGAGATGAAAAAAATTGTTAATATATTGTTTTTCACGTTTTTCTGTTTAAATATCTTCGCACAGAACGAGATAGGTAAATATTTTGTAACGACCTACACCGCAAAACATTTTAACACTAAACCCGAAATTCTTAGCGTAGTTAAAGATAATCGCGGCTTTTTATACTTCGGGACAGATGACGGTTTACTTGAATTTGACGGCAATTACTGGCGACATATTCTATCTCCCAACAGTGCAGCCATGAACTCTCTCGGTATTGATGCTGACGGAACAGTCTTTGCCGGCGGAAAAAATGAACTCGGATATTTAAAACCCGTAAACGGAAAACTTGATTATATCTCTATATTACACAAACTTGATACCGCAGACCAAGCATTCGGGACAATACGAAATATTGTTGCACACGACAATAAAATATTCTTCCGAACCTCGAAACGACTTTTTGTCTATAACAAAAAAACGGAAACTTTTAAGGTTATATATCCGCCTAATTCTTTTTATTTTCCTTTCTTACATAACAACAAATTTTATATCTTTGATAAAAAAAAAATATTTGAATATGAAACAGATACCCTCAAACAAGTAACTTTTGATATTTATTTTGACAATATTATACGAGGAGTGCATCCTTACAAAGGAGATAGCCTGCTATTTATTAGTAATGATTTCTTAACTATATATAAACTCGGAGCAAGCAACAGCAGAATACCCGTAGTAGATTTGGACTTTCACAACTTCTGGCGGAAAACATGGGTCTATACTACTTTGTATTCTGAATATTATAAGACACATTATCTCGGAACTTTTGACCAAGGGGTTATGGTATTAGACCAAGATTTTAATCTTGTTACTACAATAAACTCAGAAGACGGAATAGCGGATAACTTCATCTGGAAAATGACTCTTGATAATGCAAATGGACTATGGGTCGCCACCGAAAAAGGTATCTCGCAAATAGACGTGCCATCGCCTATCTCCATGTGGAACGAAAAGGTTAAATTATACGGAACTATTGCCGATGTCATCAGATATAAAGATATTATTTATGTTACTACAAGTCAAAATATTTTCTATCTTACTAAAAATCAAGTCACTAAATTCCCTTATAGTCTAACTCAGCAATGTTGGAAATTCTTAAAATATCCCACCGAAAAAGATACTATCTTATTGGTAGGTATAGCAGGAGGAGTTCATGAAATTAAAAATTTTGATATACATGAAATTGTTAAAGGGTTTCATGCGAATGACCTAATTATTTCTAAAACAGATAAAAATATAATCTATGTCCTCTGGAACGAAGGAATTTCCCGACTAAAATATGAGAACAAAAAATTAAACGCACTCCCTTATTTGAAAAATTTTGAATATGCAGTCCGTAGCTTTTACGAATCCGAAGACGGATACTTATTACTGTCAACTGACGAAAAAGGAATAGCTAAAGTAAAAACAAACATGGACTGGGATACAATGCCGAATATTAATTATCTCACTACTAAAAACGGACTAACTATAGATTTCCTAAATTATATTTTTGAACTTGATAATCAAGTATATGTACAATCCGAAAAAGACCTCTTAAAATATTTACCCGATAAAGATACTTTTATAAAAGCCGACTTATTTATTACTAAATTCTTTGACGCTAATTATTTTCTTGCTCATTTTCAAAAAATTAACGACAATAAATTTTTCATTGTTACAAAATATGAACAATCTCAAAAACACTTTTTTATTGAAAAAGATAAAAACAATAACTGGATAAAAAACGATTCGACATTTAGAAAAATTGACAATCACAGCACCATAATATATTATGCCGAAGACAATGGAAACCTCTGGCTCGGAGGAGCAGAAGGACTTTTTAAATACAATCCGAACATAAACAAAAAATACAACACTACGCACAGTGCATACATTCGCAAAATTTATACTACCGAAGACTCGGTTATATACTGGGGCGCTAATCAAAATTGCTCTCATTATAAGGACACTAACTATTTTTCTATATTAGAATATAAACATAATTCTTTGATTTTTGAATACACCTCCAATGATTATCAAGATAAAGATAATTTATTGTACAGCTCATATCTACAAGGTTATGACAAAGCATGGAGCCACTGGACTAAGGACATAAAAAATAAATATACTAATCTTAAAGAAGGAAAATATACATTTAAAATTAAAGCCAAAAACCTATATAACATAGAAAGTGAAATAGATGAATATTCTTTTCAAATACTTGCGCCATGGTACCGAAAATGGTGGGCATTTACTTTTTATATTATCTTTGCGGTTGCATTTGTCTATTCAGTAGTTAAACTTTATACTCGAAGACTCGTCAAACAAAAAGAACGATTAGAACAAATTGTTCTAGATAGAACCGCCGAAATCCGACAACAAAAAGAAGAAATTGAAACCATTAATGACCAACTATCCGATAAAAACGAAGAACTAATGCAACAAAGAGAAGAAATCATCGCACAATCCGAAGAACTGATGAGAATAAATACCGAACTGGAAAAATTATCTATCGTAGCAGCAGAAACCGACAATGCGGTAGTGATAATGGATGCAGAAGGCAATTTTGAATGGATAAACGAAGGTTTCACAAGACTATACGGATATGACTTCAACCAATTTATTGAAAAATACGGAACTAATATCTCCGGAGTTAGCTCTAATAATGAAATTATTAATCTTATTAATATTTGTAAAATAGATAAAAAATCCATAATATACGAATCGCACAACAGCACAAAAAACGGCGAAGAAGTTTTTACGCAGACTACCCTTACTCCTATTGTTAATTCGTATGAAAAAGTATATAAACTTATTGCTATAGAAACAGATATCCGAAAACTTAAAGAAGCACAAACAGTCATAGAAAATAAAAACAAAGAACTAAAAGTCAAGAACGAACACATAACCTCAAGCATCAGATACGCACAAACTATACAAACCGCAATTCTGCCATTTAAGGACAGCATAGACGCACATTTTGATAACTTTATTATTTTCAGACCAAAAGACATAGTCTCCGGTGACTTCTACTGGTACGCACAGGTAAATAACTTTCACTTCATCGCCGATATAGACTGCACCGGACATGGAGTACCGGGCGCCTTCATGAGCATGATAGGTAACACTCTGCTCAACCAAATTGTGCAAAGTAAAAATATTTTGGAGACCGATAACATTCTTTCTAAACTACATGAACTCATCGTCATCTCCCTGCGACAAGACAAAAGCGACAACAATGACGGAATGGATGTCTGTCTCTGCCGAATAGAAAAACAAGCTGATAAAACAATAGTAAACTTCACCGGCGCAAAGAGACCACTATATTATTACATACAAGGAGATGAAACAATAACCAATTTGAAAGGAAATAGAAAATCCATAGGCGGAACACAAAAGAAACAAAATATAGAAGAATTTACATCTACGGAAATAATTTTCCATACTAAAGGGGCTATTTTTCTTAGATCTGACGGTTTCACTGACCAAAATGACGTTAATAGATCCAAATATGGCTCTAATCAATTAATTAAAGTCTTGTTTGAAAATATTAATCTGCCAATGAAAATACAAGGACAACAATTAGAACTATCTTTACTAAAATGGATGGACAACGAATCACAACGAGATGACATATCTTTCATCGGGATAGCAATTGATAATCAGTTTCTTAAAAACTAAATTTATCTCTAAATATGACGTATCATCTGCCCGATTTAAAAATCATTACCAATGAAACAGCCGATAATTATATCATCTGGCAACCCGATAAAAAATATATCGTACTCGGTAGAAGCAACGACATTAATGAAGCCGTTAATCCGGATACAGCAACAAACGACAACATAGAAATTATAAAACGACACTCCGGAGGACAAACAGTGCTGCTAACTGAAAAAATGCTTATCATCGCTTCTAAAACCGAAGACCATAAATTGCAGAATCCAAAAGTCTATTTTGAACTTTTTAATAAAAAGATTATTAACGCATTAACTAATGCAGGAATAAAAAATCTATTTACAAAAGGAATCTCGGATATAACTATTGACGACAAAAAAATAGTCGGCTCGGCGATATACCGTAAAGACACGATGGTATTTTTCCATGCAGTCCTTAACGTGAGTGAAAATCCGGACATCTTTGCTAAATATTTGAAAATGCCGCACAAACAACCCGAATACCGTCAAAACAGACCACACCAAGAATTTATCACCTCCTTACTAAACGAAGGATATGTGATTGATATACAATTATTAAAACAAATACTAATAGATATTTTTAAATCTTCTTAACATGATAAAATTATTACTGTGTCCGCTGGCTTTTATATATGGTTTCATCACCTGGGTTAGAAATTTTCTCTACGACAGCGAAATTTTAAAGTCTAAAGAGTTCAAAATTTCTACTATTGCAATAGGTAATCTTAGTGCCGGCGGAACAGGAAAAACCCCGCACACCGAATACTTAGTCAAACTCTTGAAAAAAAGATTTAATATAGCCATCCTTAGCAGAGGATACAAGCGTATTTCTAAAGGTTTTTTCATCGCAAATCCAAGCATCAGCTACAAACAGATAGGAGACGAACCTAAACAAATAGCCAATAAATTCCCGAATATCAAAGTTGCCGTTTGCGAAAACAGAGTAAAAGGAATTAAACAACTATTAAAACGCGACGACAAAATTGACATAGTTATATTAGATGACGCATTTCAACATCGCCGCTTAAAATCAAGCATTTCTATATTGCTAATGGACTACAATTACCCGTTTTACGAAGACAAATTACTTCCTTGCGGAAGACTCCGAGAAAGCTGGCAACAATATTGCCGCGCAAATATTATTATTATTACAAAAGTCCCAAAAACGCTAAAACCTATAGACCGAAGACTTATTGCTAAGAATATCAATTTGTTACCTTATCAAACAATTTATTTTACTACGCTTAAATACACCGAACTAAAACCCGTATTTAAAGCAAAAAAAATAAATATAGATAACATAGATAAAAAATATGATATACTGATTATCACTGCGATAGCACGTACCCAACTCTTTATTAATTATGTTACTAAAAATATATCCGACCAAATAACTCATTTCAAATTTAGTGACCACCACAATTTTAACAAAAAAGATATAACCAAAATAGTCACCGCTTTTGAAAAAATACAAAATACCAAAAAAATTATTATTTGTACCGAAAAAGATGCCGTAAAACTTCGCGAGAACAAATATATTCACGAAAACTATTATAAATACTTCTTCTATATCCCAATAGAAATAGAATTTCTGTTTGACTCGGAAGAAGAATTTAACAATCAAATAATAAACAACATAACTAAAAATAAGACTAATTATGAACTACAAATATCACTTAAACAGTTCTAATAAAATAGTCATATTAGGACCCGAATCAACCGGTAAAACTACATTAGCTAAATTCTTGGCTAATCATTATAAGACAAAATATTTACCCGAGTATGCTCGTTATTATGTACAAAAGTTAAATCGTAATTACAATTATAAAGATGTCTGTTATATATACCATAAACAATTAGAATTGGAAACCAAAATAATGCAGGACAACCAAACTTCTATAGTGTTCATAGATACCGACTTAATTATTATTAAAATATGGTTTGACGTGGTCTTTAAAAAAATGCCTATTTCTTTACATAAAAATATTTTTATTCATAAAAGTTTTTTATATTTGTTATGTTTTCCCGACTTGGCATGGAAAAAAGATAAAGTGCGAGAAAATGGAGGAGAGATGCGAAATATACTTTTTGATAAATATAAAACCGAATTAGAATATTACAACTGCAACTACAAAATTATCAGCGGTACAGGAGACAAACGTTTTCAAAACGCTATAGATATTATTGAAAAAGAGAAATTTTATTAACCCTAAATATTTAAGATTATGATAAAAAAGATTAATTTGATTATTTGTTTTGTTTTATTGACAACTTTTTTCATCCTTGAAACTAATGCGCAGCAAATAGATAATAAGGATAAAAAACGTACTATTTATTGGTTTGAGGTAAGTGTAAAAATGACCCCAAATAAGGAAACTAAATTTTTGGAATACTCACTGCACAGGATGGGCAAAAAAGTCTTCTCCGGTGATGTTTACGACTTCAAAGAAAAACTCTGGGGAGGAATGGCAAGCGGAAGCAAATTACTTGTAGGTCCATTTAGCACATATCCCGATGCAAATGAAGCAATGCTCATGTACGATGTCAAAGATACTAATGAAGTAGAAAATACTTCTGAAAAATACTGGTTCCTCGTGAAACTTAATTTCTCTGAACGCTCCGGCTCGTATGAACTTGAACGAATGGCTGCCTCTGTTGCAAGCGGTTCAAAATCAGAGTTTAAAGACATATTAGTAGAAAGTTTAACTTTTAAAACTATTGCAATAGGTCCATTCGGCGATAAATTAGATGCAGAAGAATCCAAAAGACTATACCGACAAGAAGAATAATTTGCACCTATTTAGCACCTATAATGTATTGAATATGAATATTTTTTCTCGCAGAGTTCCGCAAAGTTAAAAAACGCAGAGTTTCGCAAAGATTTGAGAAAGATATTGATTATCAATAAATTTAGGTGCTAAATAGTTACAATAATTAAAAAAAAACTTTGCCAAAGTTTTCAACTTTGGCAAAGTTATTTTTTTTAGACTAAAAAAATATCTTTCTAAAAATCGTCTCTATTAAAAAACCTAAAAAATAAAAAACAATAGTATTCGGCAGAATCCATATCCACAGTGGAAGATTTAGTGCTATACTAATGAAGAACCAGGGAAATGTGAGAAATAATTGTAAAACGGCACCCTCGCCACGTGCATCTCTACTTAAGATAAAAATAAGTACAGCAAAAATAAGAAACAACAACGCCAATACTATTCCTACTACTGAAAATTTGGCTGATAATACCGAAGCTAAAAAATATTTGGAACTGTAATTTTTCCAGTGATAATACTTATAAACCTTATATGTTCTTATATGCCTTATATGGTTCAAAAAATTTATCACTTAAAAATTTACACTACCAAATATTTCATACGTTATTTAAAATCTTTTTGAAAAGAGATAAATATTCTTTGGCTATCACCTCAAGCGAGAACCGATTTACACAATCTTCGCGAACTTTATTACGGTCTATCGTGTCTATATTTTTTATCGCTTCTATCATTTGCTCGGTATTATTGACGATGAATCCTGTTTCTTTATCTTTGACTACCTCCGGCACAGAGCCACGTGCAAATCCGATGACGGGAACTCCACATGCCATTGCCTCTGCCATAACTATTCCAAACGGCTCTTCCCATTTTATAGGAAATAAAAACGCCTTAGCGCGTTGCAAATAAAACAACTTTTGTGCGTCATCTACGGCGCCGACATATTTAATCAGTGGATTTTCTAAATGCGGTTTTATATACTCTTCAAAATAGTCATCATGTCCGGGCTGTATATTGCCGGCAATAATCAATTTATTGTTGGTTGCCAGAGCCGCCTCGATGCACTCGCGAGTACCTTTGATATTTTCTATGCGCCCTAAAAACATTAAATGCTCTTTGTCAAGTGTGCTGTCCGGAACAAAATAGTCTGTCAAGGTGAAATTATAAATTGCGGTAAACTTGTCTTTATATTTTTTCAAATGTGTAAGCATGTGTTTTGCCGCCGCAGTAAAGTGCATTCGTTTACCGCCCAGAATACTTGCAAGTGCAGTAGATTTGGTACTTATAAAACGTCCGTAAGTCATCACAAATGGAACTTTTGAACTAAACAGAGTTGGATACAAATATAAAAGTCTAGAAAAGCTGTGTATAATATCCGGTTTTATTTTATGATAAATTAATTTCAATTTCGTTGCATTTTTTATTGTATCTCTATTATTTCTTGATTTTTTGCCTTCCCATTTAAAAATATCTTTTGCAAATTTACAAGTAGAATCTTCGTGAGCCAGTAAATAAACTTCGTGTCCTAAATTTGCATAAGCTTTCACTAATCCATCTACAAGTCGTTCTACACCCCCATATTTAATTGGAGGCACAGGTATCTCTGGGTCTACGGTAATTAATATTTTCATAAAAACGTCTTAAATAGATTTCTTGTTCTTTTCTTCTTCTTCGGCTTCTCGCATGAATGTTTCGGCGGTCTCAACCATAGAACGCGAGCCGATGAAAAATGGTACTCGCTGATGCAAGCTTGTAGGTATGATGTCCATTATACGTTTGTCCATGCCGTCAGATGCTTTGCCACCGGCTTGCTCTATCAAAAAAGCGATAGGATTGCATTCATACAACAACCTTAATTTTCCATTCGGATATCCTTCTATTGCCGGATAAATAAAAATTCCGCCCTTCAACATATTACGGTGAAAATCGGCTACCAATGAACCTATATATCTTGTAGAATATGGTCTATTTGTTTGTTTATCATATACTTGGCAATACTTAATGTATCTTTTTACTCCAAGAGGAAAATGCACATAATTACCTTCGTTGATAGAATAAAACTGTCCACTATCCGGAACTTTCATATTTGGATGCGACAAACAAAATTCGCCTATTGAAGGGTCAAGTGTGAAACCATTTACTCCTCTTCCGGTAGTATATACCAGAACGGTAGAAGAACCATATAAAATATATCCGGCGGCTACCTGACGAGTTCCTTCTTGTAAAAAATCTTGTAATTCGGCTTTGTGACCTGTCTGACTGATACGCCGATAGATAGAAAAAACTGTTCCGATAGAAACATTTACATCTATATTAGAAGAACCATCAAGAGGATCCATTGTAACAATATATTTACCTTTCTTTGCTACCTCTGTATCAAAAATAACTATATCTTTGTTCTCCTCTGATGCGATGCCGCAACATTCGGAACTTGCCTGTAGTGCATTAATAAACTTCTCATCAGCAAAAACATCTAATTTTTTAACTGACTCGCCCTGCACATTGACTGCTCCTATCTCGCCCAGAATGTCCACAAGACCTGCCTTATTTACTTCGCGATTTACTATTTTTGCTGCCAGCCCAATGTGACTCAACAACCGCGACAATTCGCCCTTCGCATACGGAAATTCGTTCTGACGTTCTATGATAAATTCGTTGAGTGTAGTAACTCGATGCTTTACCTGCTCCCGATAATTCTTTTCTGTACTCATAATTTTTCATTATTAAATTAAAATGTAAAAGAAAATATTTTTATTCATATAAAACATGACTTTTATTATTGTTTATAAAATAAAAATAAAATACTTTTGTAAAATTTTAAATTTATTAATTAATAATCATTATGAAGATTTTAAATTATTTTGTTATCGTAGCAGTAATGCTTAGTTTGTTTTCTTGTAAAAATAGTAATAAAACAAAAAAGGAGGAAGCCAATATGAACACAAATCCATTTTTGTCGGAATATAATACCGACTTTAATCTCTATCCGTTTGATAAAATAAAAACGGAGCATTACATTCCCGCTTTTAAAGAAGCTTTAAAAAAACACGAAGCCGAAATACAAGCCATCATTGACAACAAAGAAGAACCTAATTTTGAGAACGTTATTGACGCTTTTGACCAATCCGGATATTTGCTGTACGATGTTTACAACTGCTTTGAGAATATCAACTCCGCAAATACCAATGACACCATGCAAAATATTTCTAAAGAAATGGCGCCTATTCTTACTAAGCATTTTGATAATATCGCCTTAAATGACAAGCTATTTGCCAAAATAAAAGTAATTTATGATGCCAAAGAAACTTTAAAATTAACAGAAGAACAACAAACCGTACTGGAAGAAATTTATTTAGACTTCGTATCCGGAGGAGCAAATTTAAAAGATGCTGATAAAGAACGTTTCAGAAAAATAAACGAAGAACTTGCATTACTAACTATTAAATTTGAAGAAAATGTATTAGCCGAAAGTAATAGCTACAAACTCGTCATAGAAAAGAAAGAAGACTTAGACGGTCTCTCCGAACAAGTTATCGCCATGGCAAGTGAGACAGCTAAGGAAGAAGGAATGGAAGGAAAATGGGTATTTACACTTCAAAATGCAAGTATAACTCCATTTTTACAGTCCGCTTCAAATAGAGAACTTCGTAAACAAATATTAACAGCATATCAAAGCAGATGCAACAACGGAAATGAATCTGATAATAAAGAGAATATCAAACAAATATTGAAACTTAGAAAAGAAAAAGCAATGCTATTGGGATATAAAAATCATGCAGAATTTATCATCTCCAGAAATATGGCGCAAACAACTGACAAAGTCTCCGACCTTTTGATAAAAGTATGGGAGCCGGCTTTAGAATCGGCAAAAGAAGAAGCAGAAGCGCTGCAAGAAATGATTAAAAAAGAAGGTAAAGACTTCAAATTAGAAGCATGGGACTGGGCTTACTACTCGGAAAAACTAAAAAAAGAGAAATATGATTTAAACACTGAAACCTTAAAACCTTATTTTGAATTAAATAATGTTAAAGAAGGTTTGTTTACAGTAGTTAATAAATTATATGGACTGAAAATACAAGAAGTAAAAAATGCAGCTAAATATCATCCTGATGTAACTGTTTACCAAGTACTTAATGCAGATGGCTCACATGTAGGCGTTGTATATTTTGATTTGTATGCCCGAAGCTCAAAAGGTAGCGGAGCATGGATGAACGCATTTAGAAAACAAACATATTACAAAGGTACTTTTATTGCTCCGGTTATATCTATGGTCTGTAATTTCTCCAAACCAACCGCAGATAATCCCTCTTTGCTAACTTATGACGAGGTTCAAACTTTGTATCACGAGTTTGGACATGTATTGCATGGATTGTTTTCTAAATGCAATTATTATACTATCTCAGGGACTTCAGTAGCACGCGATTTTGTAGAGTTGCCTTCACAAATATTAGAAAACTGGGCTACACATCCCGAAGTGTTAAAAATGTACGCAAAACATTATAAAACCGGCGAAGTTATTCCGCAAGAAATTATAGAACGTTTAGAGGCAAGCTCAAAATACAATCAAGGTTTTACAACTGTAGAATATGTTTCGGCAGCACTACTTGATATGAAATGGCATACGCTTGATAACACTGATAACATTGATGTAAATAAATTTGAAACCGAGACACTAAATAAACTCGGACTTATACCGCAAATAGTCACCAGATATCGTACTTCTTACTTCAAACATATTTTTAGCGGTTCATATTCGGCTGGATATTATGCTTATATATGGGCAGAAGTAATTGAAGCAGATGCTTTTCAAGCATTTGTTGAAAAAGGTATATTTGACCCGACAACAGCAAATTCGTTCCGCGAAAATATTTTGTCTAAGGGAGGATCAATTGACCCAATGAAATTATACATCAAATTTAGAGGCGCAGAACCTACCATAGAGCCACTACTTAAAAGACGAGGACTTGAATCCTAAATAAAAAATTAAAGATTAATGTTTTGGTAGCGTATAAAAATAGTGACCAAAATTCAAATTTACTGATTTTTCAT
>DYQJ01000055.1 GCA_020719345.1 Draconibacterium orientale
TATTGTTTTTATTTTTTACAAAGATAAGATTTTTTTGGAACATTTCAATTTTTTCTGAAAATTTTAGAATCTTTTTGATGATAGTCCTAAACAAGTAATGCTAAAAACATGGCAATTTTACAGTGATAATACTTATCCTAATTTATATGAAAATATTAAACTATATAAGCATTATAAGTATATATGTGCTTATAATGCTTATGGTTCAAAAAATTTAACTACCAATTACTTTATTTTGCTGTTTACTATCTCCAAAATTTCTTTCTCTAATTCTATAGTTTTTCGTTCTATTTCTGAGGCTTGTGCCAGAATATCGGAGACGAAGTTTTTATCTTTCAAGCTGGAACAGTTTATTTTAACATTAAGATGCGCTCCCATAACAGCAGCTCGTGCTGCCAATGCTCCTACTCCTGCATCACTAACCGATGCGGAGAGACCGTTTACTGCCATGTTTTTCATTATTTCCATTGACTCGTAGCTTAGTTGCATAACTTTAAACGGAGTTTCTATAGCATATTTAGTAGCTTCTTGAATAGCGGCATTTCTAATTTCTTTTTCGGCGTCATTAGATTTAGACAGTCCAAAAGCTTCCATAATTTTGTTAAAAGCAAAAGTGTCTTCATCCACGAGATAGATAAGTTGTTTTTGTATGACTTGTCCTTTTTCTGCACAGACAGAGAATTCTTCCCAACGTTCGTCCCAACCTTTTTTGTGCGATGACAAATTTGCTACCATCGTTCCAAGTGCGACACCGAGTGCGCCCATGTATGCGGCAATAGAGCCACCACCGGGAGCAGGCGCTTCTGACGCTGTGGTATCTGCAAACTGTATCAAAGTCATGTTTACAAGCGGTCTGACATTGTTAGCATCTAACAAATATTCTATTACTCGTTCTTTTGGGTTAAACGGTTTTAATTCGTTTAGTCCTAACGATTTGATTGCGATTTTAAGAATTTCCTCTTCCGATATTCCGAGTGAACGTTGTTGTTTTCTTAAGAAATGTTTTCCTGTCTCTAATAAAGATTGTAACGGTACAAGTCCCACAAGTTCCGAACCGGTGACTCTTAAACCTCGTTCTTCGGCTTTTTTACAAACTTCTTCGAACGCAACATGTACGGGAGTAACGCTTACATCAGTTAAGTTCATGGAGATTTGTGCTATACCATATTCTTCTATGTACCAACCAATTGCCTTAGTTTTTTTCAGCGTTCCGGGTATTCTTACTTCTTCTCCATTTTGGTCTACGACATTTTTACCGTTTTCTGTTTTCACGCGTCCTGCTTCTCGCACATCAAATGCTATTGCATTAGCACGACGGGTTGAAGTAGTGTTTAGATTGATATTGTATGCGACTAAGAAATTTCTTGCTCCCACCGCAGTAGCACCAGATTTTGCATTGAATTCGGCTTTTCCGTAATCGGGTTTCCATTCTGGATTCTTCATCTTTTCGGATAGTCCTTCATATTCACCGGAGCGACAATTCGCAAGGTTTTTTCGTTTTTCTTCGGTAGCTGCAAATTCGTAACAGTAAATAGGGATATTTAATTCTTCGCCTACTCGTTTGGCAAGTTTATGTGCGTAAGCGACCACTTCTTCCATAGTGATATTAGCAATAGGGACAAGCGGACATACATCAGTGGCTCCCATACGAGGATGTTCTCCTTTGTGTTTTGTCATGTCAATTATTTCTCCGGCTTTTTTGATTGCAAGATATGCTGCCTCTATCACTGCTTCCGGCTCACCTACAAAAGTTACGACTGTACGATTAGTCGCTTTGCCGGGGTCTACATCAAGTAATTTTATTCCCTCTACCGATTCTATCTGGTCAGTTATTTGTTTGATAATACTCATATCGCGTCCTTCACTAAAATTAGGTACGCATTCTATTAGTTTCTTGTTCATAAATCTAATTTTTTTATTAATTTTGCACAAAAATAATATTTTTTATTATATAAAATAAAATGTTATAAAAAATTAACAAAATTAAATTTGAATAATTTAATTTTTATTACTTTATTTGCATATTAAAAAATTCATTTCAAAACCTATGAAAAAAATATTTATATTATTATCTTTTGTCTTAACAATAAATGTATGTATTGCTCAGAAGACATATACTTTGAACGGCTATATAACAGATAGTAAATCTGGAGAAGCCCTGATAGGTGCGACAGTCTATTCTCCTACTTACAAGCGAGGGACAGCAACCAATGCGTATGGTTTTTATTCTGTCAGCTTGCCTACGGATACGGGAACAGTTATTTTTAGCTTCATCGGTTATCAACCACAAATGGTTAAATACAAAAAAACTGATACCGAAAAACAATTGAATATCAAATTGTTAGAAGAATCAAGTGAACTCACAGAAGTCGTTATTGTGGGGACGTCACAAGCCAAAGAAGCGATAAATACCACTGAGGGAAGTGTTGTAAGTATAAAGATGAAGGATATAGAACTTTTGCCGAGTGTCTTAGGCGAAAGTGATATTATCAAGGCGTTACAATTGATGCCCGGCGTGACACCTGGAGGCGAGCTAAGTACAAGTATGTTTGTGCGAGGCGGCGAAGGCGACCAAAATTTAGTCATCTTAGACGAGGCAGTGGTTTATAACTCAGGACATTTAATAGGATTCTTCTCGGTTTTTAACTCCGATATTATTAAAGATGTTAAACTTTACAAAGGTGGTTTTCCAGCAAGCTATGGCGGAAGAATATCTTCGGTAATGGATGTGAGAATGAAAGAGGGAAATCTAAACGAATATCATGCCAATGCGTCAGTAGGAGTTTTATCTTCTAAGCTTGCAGTAGAAGGTCCTATCTTAAAAGATAAATTATCTTTTATTCTTGCCGGACGTCGTACATATATAGACCAGGTAAGTAAGATTTTTAACTTCCCAATACCTTTTTATTTTTATGATGTAAATGCTAAGATAAATTGGAAAATAACTAATAATGACAGAATTTTTATCAGTACTTATCTGGGAAACGATGTGTTGTATTCTCCAGAATTTGAGACCGACTCATTAGAGACGGACTCTTTGCAAACCGACTCTACCGGAACAATGGAACCGCCATCTTTTGGATTTACTATGGGAAATAAAACTCTTACAGTGAGATGGAATCATTTATTTAGCTCCAAACTTTTTAGCAACACCTCGTTAATTTACAATAACTTCAGATATGATGTGGAAGCAACCGATGGATTTAACAATCTATTAATTCGTTCCAGCTTAGAAGATTATTCGGCGAAGACCGATTTTGACTATAATCTTAATTCTAATAATCAAATATCTTTCGGGGCAATGTTTACTCAGCATAAATTCAAACCCAATTTAGTTTATACTACCGGAGAGATAAGCGAATATATAGAAGGACAAAATAATTTGAATTTACAAACTATAGAAGCCGCCGCTTATCTACTTGACGACTTTACTATATTAAAGAAACTGAAAATCAATATCGGACTAAGATATGGTTATGTTATAAACGATGATATTACCTATGAAGGATTAGAACCGCGTTTGTTTGTAAATTGGGTAATAAACGAAAAAAATTCTTTTAAAACCGGTTATTCTAAAATGTACCAATATCTGCACCGAGTATCAAGTTCTAATTTTATTCTGCCTACCGATATGTATTATCCTGTAACAAAATTAATTAAGCCGCAAAGTTCCGATTTATATTTTTTCTCGTATTCGCACAATTATGAAAAGCAAAATGTGGTATTAACTATGGAAGCGTATCAGAAGCAAATGTACAATCTTATAGAATTTCGCGAAGGCACGAAGCTCTTTTTAAACAATAATTTTGAGGAAGACCTGCTTAGTGGCAATGGATATTCGTATGGATTTGAAATTTTATTACAAAAAACCGAAGGTGACGTCACAGGATGGATAGGTTACACCTTTTCACGAACTGCCCGCATTTTTGAAGAGATAAATTTTGGTGAAGAGTATCTTGCTAAAAATGACCGACTACATAATTTTTCTGCGGTCGCTATATTTAAAATATCAGAAAAAATTGATTTATCTACTAATTGGATTTATCTCTCCGGTGCAAGATTTACGCCCATCATAGGACAATATTTGATGCCAAATGCAGCACAAACCGGTCTGGAAGTTATACCAGTTTTTGCCGCGCGAAACTCTGTTAAGATGTCAGAAATCCACCGTTTAGATGCAAGTATTATTTACAAACCGGGAAAAAATAAGAACAAGCGTTTTGAATCGGAATGGCAAATCGGAATGTACAATATTTACAATCGCTCGGCGCCATATACAATACAAATTGTTTACGACGAACGCGGATATTATCAATATCAAGAACCCGGACTCTTTGGTAGAGTATTTTCATTATCTTATAGTATTAAATTTTAATTCTTTTTATATATGAAAAACAGAATTTCAATGACAGTATGTATATTAGCTGTCTTATTTACAGTTAATTTTGTTTCTTGTATCCCAGAACCTCTTGAAATAGATGTGCCGGAGATGGAACAAAAGATTGTCATCTCGTCTCAATTTTTGCCCGACTCAGGCGCATTGGTCACGTGTATGCGAAGCTTTAGTGCTTTGAGTGACGCGTACATGCCCAACAAAATAAACTTAGACTTTATCAATAAAGCTTTTGGTTTACAATCACTTGTACTTTTAGAACACAATAATATGGTGGACACATTGTATAACATGGGAATGGGCATGTACTTTAACGGCAGTGTAATAGTGGGAGTAGGCGAACAATGTAAACTCAAAGTACATGACTCTATTATAGAACAAGACGCAAGTGCTACCGCTTATGTAATGCAAAATATTAATTTTGACACTGCCTTCGTTAATTTTGAAATACAAAATAACGACACTACCGCGATAATATTCTTTGACATCACCGACTTAGCCGGTGATAATTACTATCTTATAAATCATTATATCTATCAAGAAGGTAATAATCAAATAGATTATACGGATTTTCTCGGCGAGAACCCGTATGCCGAGCTGATTAGTGAATATATAAATGACAGCGAAATAGGAGACATGCTCGCACAATACACCAATATAGGAAATGTGGACAATAAAATAAAATTGATAACTGACCAAAACTTTAAAAACACGACTTTTCGGGACAGTGTGAAATTTTATCATGCCTCTGCAAATGACACTCTTGCAGTCTCCATAGGAAATATAAGTAAAGATTATTATGATTATTTAACCTTGCGAATGAAAGCAAGCACTATATATTCACAAATAATGAGTGACCCCATAAATATGCCCACAAATGTGGAAAACGGATTAGGTATGTTTACGACTCACAGTTTAAACATCTGGCTTTTTGATTTATCTAAAATAACAAAGCCCACACAAAAATAATCCACAAAAATATTACATTGCATGAAAACAAATTTAATGATTATTATTTTTATTCTATTTAGCAAATTCGCGATGACGCAAGTATTGGATCCTAATGACACCACTATTTACATTAACACTGCCTTCAATGTTGGCGAGGTGCTTACGTATGATGTCAGATACGGCATAATTAAGGGCGGAGAAGCAAAGATGTGGATAGAAATATTTCCGGCAGGCGAAACCTATGTCTATCACGCAAAAGCAATGGCTTATAATACCGGAATAACTAAACATATAGCGGTGATCCATGATGTTTACGAAAGCTATATGAATATACAAACAGGTTATCCCGTTAAAGCTGTTCGTAATATTAGCGAAGGAGATTATAAAAGATATAATGAAGTACTTTATTATCAAGATAAAAACTATGTACTAAGTCTTAATACCGGCAAACACGAAGTCCCGCCTAATTCGTTGGATTTGGTATCCGCATTCTACTATGCTCGCAGGTTTTTGTTTGATAAAGATATTGAAAAAAATCAAACAATAGATTTGACTATGTTTTTTGAAGAAGAAGTGTTGCCATTTAAGATAAAATACATCGGATTGGAAACTATTAAATCTAACTTCGGAAAAGTAGAATGTGTTAAATTCGTACCATTAATAGAAAAAGAGAGTCCGTTTAAAGATGAAGATGATATACAAGTATGGTTTACTAATGACGGAAATTATATTCCTGTCAAAATAAAAGTTGATGCCCCAATAGGAAATCTAAAATGTGAACTTATTAATTATCAAAATCTTAAAAATCCATTTGGAACAAAAAAAGAATAATATTTATAATTATAAAAAAGGAAAAATAGAACGATGAAAAAATATTTGTTTATTATTATAGGAATAATAATGTTGAGTTCGTGCAGCTACCGTAGCTTGAGATATATAAAAGACCCAAAAGAATATGCACATGGGGCAGAACACGAATATGTCAATACGCCGCCCGAATATACTCTGTTGCCCAATGATGCTTTATACATAAAAATAACCACCGTCAATGACGAGGTCAATGCTATTTTCAATTCAAATATTAGCACATCTTACAATACGGGAACAGGAAATAATCAAAGTGCCGACTATTATTTTACCGGATATAGAGTAGCCGATAGCGGATATGTATCTGTCCCTATATTAGGCGATTTCTATGTTAAAGATAAAACAGTCAAAGAAGTAGAAGAAATGATTATTGAAAAAGTAAACGAAATTTTGATAGATGCTGTAGTTAAAGTACGACTTATTAGCTTTAAAGTTTATTTTATCGGAGATATAAATACTGAAATGTTTTTTTACGAAGACTATATCAATGTTCTGCAAGTCGTTGCTAAAATAGGCGGAATGTCACAAGGTGCTGCCAAACGGCGAATACTGATACTGCGGCAAACCGAAAAAGGATACCGTACTTTTAGAATAGACATCACCAAGCGAAGTATCTTAGAATTAGAAGATTTTTATATCTTTCCGAATGATATAATATATATTGAACCATTGAAAACTGCTACTCTACAAATGATATTAAGCGATTACTACATGTTTTTCTCTTTAATAGGGACTGTAACTACCGCTGTAACTACAATTTTACTTATAAAAAACTTAAAATAAAAAATGGACAATAACTTAGAAATAACAAACGTACAACAGCCCTCATTAGATATAAAGAAGTATATACTCAAATTTATTGCTTACTGGTATCTATTTGCTATAGGTTTTATTATTGCTTACAGCTATTCGTATTTCAAAAACAAATACGCAATACCTACTTATGGTGCTTATACTACCTTGCTTATCAAAAAAGAAGGTTCTACACCGGAGGTTTTTGCCGGCGGTCTTTCAATATATAGCAGCAAATCTAATCTTAACAATGAAATGGCGATGCTTAAATCATTGAGAATGAATGAAACAGTCATAGCGCAGCTGCCATACATAGACCTCATGTTCTTCAAGAAAGGAGAATTTTCGTATGACCAGGAAATGTATAAAACGCTTCCTTTTAATATAAATTTTGACTCTCTTGCACCACAATATTATTATGTAAATACAGAAATATTTGTTAAAAATAAAGAAGAATATATTTTGAAAATCAAAGACTTTGAGATAGAAAAAACACTCAAATACGGGGAACAATTTATTTACAATAATTTTAATTTTAATATCACCATAGCCCCTGCTTATTTTTATGACAGCTACGTAGGAGAAACTTTTTATTTCTATAAAGTTCCGAAGGTCTCGGTAGCCAAAACATATTCTGAAAAACTTACCGCCGATTTGATGGCAGGAACTACTATTCTCTGGCTATGGACAACCGGAACAATTGCACAACGAGAGATAGACTATTTGAATAAAATGGTAGAAGTTTACGGACAAATAGGATTGGAAGAGAAAAATGAAATCGTAAACCGAACTATAGATTTTATTGATATGCAATTAAATAACTTCTCCGACTCTCTTGATATATCTGCTGACAATTTACAATTCTTCAAACAAAATACCTCAGTGGACATCACAAAAGAGGGAGCCACATTGCTAGCCGAACTAAAAAACTATGATAATCAAATAAAACAAATACAATTAAAAATTGCTTATTACAACTATCTGGTAGAAGAATTAAGCAATAACACCCAGCTGGAATATATTATGAACCCGACAATATTAGGTATCACCGATGAAATTTTGAGTACTTATATGTCGCGTCTCACTGAACTTGTATATCAGAAAAAAGTACTTAATGTGACCGTCAAAGAAGGTGCTAATCTCCCGAATATAAACGAATTAGATATGAAGATGAAGTCCATTCGCGACTATATATCAAATCATATAGATATAAGTATAAAATACGCAAACAAGAGCATCGCAGAAATTAACCAAGCAATGCTAAAACTCGCAGAGCAAGTAAAATTATTGCCTTCCGAAGAACGGAAATATCTTAGAATCAAACGCGAATTTGAAATGAACAATACAATTTACAACTTCTTATTACAACGCCGCTTAGAAGCAAGTATAACACAAGCTTCTAATCTTCCGGATACAAAAGTGTTAGACTATGCACGACACGAAAATGTTTCTTATAACGGAGCATCAGGAAGCACAAGTATGAACAGATCTATAATGATAGGACTTATCATCCCGTTAATAATTGTCGTTCTTTTGGAAGTATTTAATACTCGTATCATTGATAAAACTGATATAGAAAATAATACAAGAGTGCCTATTGTTGCATCTATAGGAAAAAATACGCGTTCCTCAGATATTCCCGTACATTTTCACCCAAAAGCTTCTATCTCCGAAGCGTTTAGAGCGCTGCGGACAAATTTGCTATTCATGTTACCCAGAACGGGTGCGAAAGTAATTGTGCTAACATCTACGATAAGCGGTGAAGGTAAAACTTTCAACTCCATGAATCTTGCCGCTGTATTAGCCATTTCAAGTAAAAAAACGCTACTCATCGGATTGGACATGCGGAAACCACGAATCCATAATAATTTCAAATTCTCTAATGAAATAGGGATTTCTACTGTCCTAATAGGTGAAAATAAATACGAAGATGTTGTTATTAAGACTGAAATACCTAATTTGTATCTCGCCCTCTCTGGACCCGTGCCTCCGAATCCGGCAGAACTTATTTCTTCTGCGGCAATGGACGATTTTCTTGAAAAAGCTAAAACCGAGTTTGATTATATTGTAATAGATACTCCACCAATAGGAATCGTAACTGATGCGGTCATGCTCGCCAAACATGCTGACGTATATGTATATGTGATGCGACAAAATTACAGTAACAAAAGTGCTATCAAACTACTAAATGATACTGTGGTAAAAAACAATATAAAAAATATTGGTATTGTAATTAATGATGTCAAATCTTCAGTAACTTATGGATTAAAATACGGTTACGGGTATGGATATGGTTACGGATATGGTTACGGATATGGTTACGGACATGGATATTACGAAGAAGACACCGATAAAGAAGGAAGAACACAAAAAATTACCAAAAATATTAAGAAATTTATCTTAAAACTTTTTAACTAATTTTTTTTTTTGAATATTAACTTATAATTTTTTTTATATGAAGACAGAAGAAGAATTTAACTATTCGGAAGGAAGCAGCGAATATTTAATAAAGTTGAAAAAAAGAAAACGTTTTAATAAGATGTTATTATTATTATTGCTTTTACTTTTACCTTTGTTATTGTTAATTACATTTAAGAAAGATGTTGTCTTTAAAACAGTGGACAACATAGGAGGAGCCGCACTCTCAAGTGCCGATTTAAAATTTATCTATACAGAACGCAAACTAATTGATTTTAACGATTTTAGCTTCTTCACCGCTAAAACAGTAGAACTCAGTGGACTCACTGATACTAATGGAATTATAGTCTTTCCGGATGTATCATATACTCTTTATGCCCGATTGTTTTTTAGTAGTGAAAAAACTAAAGTGCTTACAGCAGCAGGTTGTTTTGCCGGAGACAGCTTAGAACCGTATTTCTCAAAACTAAAACACCGACAAGAAGAACTTTTAACCTTAAAAGCACGAGCTTACGACCTTGACTTTCAAATTGTTGACGCCGAAGACAATCAGCCAATACCGGAAGCTAATGTAGATGCTAAACTAACCATTGCTGCCAATGAACAACAATGGAACGAAAAATCTAACAGCCATGGCGTAGCAGAACTCAAACAACTTAGCTACTGCTCCGACAAGTTTATTATTATAGCACAAAGATATGGCTATCTTAACGACACCATAGAATCAGAAATACAATATTTAACCGCAGATATTAATCTCCGAACTTTGTATATGCAACCTATCAAAGGAACAGTAGATATTACGATTAAAGACATCACCAGCAAAGAACCCGTACCGAATGCCACCGCGAAACTCGTGATAAAAAATGACACGCTCAATTTTATAACTAATACAAACGGTATAGGAAAAGGCGTTTTTGATAGTGTCAAAGTCCTTAACGAGATGCAGATTTTTATAACGCATGTCTCTTATTATGACACTACTACACAAGTATATAAAGTGGAAGAATTTTTATCATTAGATGAAACCAGCCGAACTGTATATATCAGACCAAAAACCACCAGCTTAGCTTTTAGAGACATCGATGGAAGCAATGGCGCTTTACTTGCCGGAACAAGCAACGAGATTTATGTCAATTCTACTAAAATAGATAATATCATCAGCAATGCGAACGGCGTCTTTGTTATTCCTAATCTAAATGCTACCGATAAAGTTACTATTTATGCAACTAAAACAGGATACGAACCCAACAAGACTAAAATAAACAACAAAAATGTATCTGAACTCGCAACTAAAGCGGCACGAGATATTCCGTTAAATCAAGAACCGCCGCCACCTACGGTCATCGAGCCACCAAAAGACAACTGTCGAGCTCATTTCTCTGGAACGCTATTGTCCGATAATTTTATCAATGGACACATCAGCACTATTTATAAAGCCGATGCTTATGGTGAATATGTGGGAGCAGGTTCATATCCGAGCAATAAAGCCGCATTCCCGAAAGCAGTAGCCCGAACTTTTGACGGAATAGCTATAGACAAAGGAACAAGAGTAGTAATATATAGCGAACCAAATTTCAAAGGGACAGTAGTGCTTGATATAAAAGGACCCGCTGTTATTAACAATATAAAATGGAAGGACGAATCTAGAATTAAAGATTTCAATACCAAGACATTTAGCGGCACATTAGATGCAAATTTCCCGAAAGCAAGCAGAATATGGAGCAGTGTAAACATGAACGACTGGGACAACGGCTCACTAAAAATAACTTGCGACTAAGAATGATACACGCCACGGCGTGTGTTTATACTTAAAACGTATAATTTTAACTTTTATTCTTATGTAATTGTCTTGTAATTAAAACTTTGGCAAAGTTGCCGTTTATAATATACATATAACAAAAAAATATTTACTACCTGGTGAAAATAATCCATTATATCCAATCCAAAACGAGTTTTTTATTTACATTAACTCCAAACGAAAAACAAAGCTTTAAATTTCATCTCTTATACGCCATGTTAGATGGACTGGTACTTGGAGCGTTTGCCTTAAATGAATTTGTGCTTATTAAGAGCTTGAACGGAAGCGATTTTCAAATAGCATTACTCGTCCAATCAAGTGTTATCGTGCTAACATTTTCTATCTTCCTTAACGAATTTCTACTGCGGACACTCAACAAAAAACGACTTATTAGAAGACTTGCAGTTATCACTCGCATTCCTATGTTGGCAATTTTCTTCTTTCCTAACAGGTACGCCGAAGTAAATTATATTCATTCTACGATTTTCTTAATGATTTTTTTGTTATATTATCTTGCCAATCCTATTATTTTGCCGGCTATTAATCAGCTATTAAAAAATTCTTATACCAATAATAATTTTGGCAAATTATATAGTTTATCAAGTGTCGTGAACAAAATTGTGATGCTTGTTACAACATTCTTTTTCGGACAACTTCTTGATAATGATAATTTTATTTTTAGATACATATATCCTTTTCTCGCTATATTAAATATCGCAGCAATATTTTTTTTAACTAAAATAAAGTTTATAGAAGACGTTGTTATCATAAAGACCAATTTTGTGACAGCTATCAAGTCGTCTCTGGCTCGCATGCGAGAGATATTAAAAAACAATAAATCTTTTCGTGATTTTCAAACCGGATTTTTATTTTACGGATTGGCGTGGCTTAGTACAATGGCAGTAATTAGTATATTTTTGAAAAAAGAACTCGATTTGAACTATTCAAGCATGTCGTTTTATAAAAATTCTTATAATATTATCGCTATAATTCTGTTACCTTATTTTGGACAGCTGATAGGTAAAATTGACCCCAGACGTTTTGCGGTTTTTACATTTTCTATGTTAGGAGTGTTTTTATTTTTCATCTTACTCACCGAATATTATCATGATTATTTTATGCTTTTTAACATTAAAATATATTTTACTTTGATTTTGGCATATCTCGGATATGGTATTTTTGCTGCATCTATGGAGCTGCTCTGGGCGATTGGCTCAACTTATTTTGGAGATAATTCACAAGCCGGCAACTATCATTCTATCCATATTACTATGACCGGATTTCGCGGAAGCTTTGCGCCTATATTAGGAATAATTTTTCTGAAATTTTTTAGCTATACCGGTGTCTTTTTGATAGGAATATTTTTTATCTGTATAGCAGTTTCTATAATGATATACTCGCAAAAAAAGAGTAAGTTCAATAATTAGCGTTAATAAAAAAAACAAAGTTGCCCGCCAAAAGACGAGCAACTTATCATTAAATCAAATCTATGAAAAAAACTTAATGCTTTATGAATTTTTTTGTTATAATCTTACCAGCATTTTCTATCGTTATAAAATAAATACCTGATTGATATTCAGTTAAAGAAATTCGCTCTAGGTTATTGCTTATAGCATTTTGTTGTATTTGTTTTCCAAGAACATCGGTTATGGTATAATTAGCGTTTTGACTAACTTCTGCCATTTTCAATGTTATTTCGTCAGTAGCCGGATTAGGATATAGTTCGCACTCAACGGTTTCAAGTTCATCTAAACCTACTACTCCCAAATCTTTTATAGAGACGTCATCTATGAATAATATCCATTGATACGGGTCGCTAAATCCATGGAAACCTATATAGTTGATTCCATCATTTGTTGGGACAAATTGTTTAGTAAATTTGGTATATCCTTCTACAGTTATTTGTTCATCGTTAAACAATACGTCTCCGGTCATTGCTACCGAGTTGTTATCAGTACCTACGACAATTTTCATCTTTTCAGAAGTAGCACCTTCATAAACTGTTGCTTTGTACCAGACGCTAAATTCATATTTGTGGTCTGCTTTCAAATCTAAAGGCGGGGTGAAGAACCAGTCATCCATTGACAATAAGAAAGCCACGCCAGAGAATAAGTGCATTGCTCGTGTGCCTGTATGTGCGTTGGTTGTAATACTTGCCGAATTAGCTATTGTAGTCCAACTTAGATGCGCGTCATTATTATTTTCCAACGACCAGCCCATAGGATACATATAATTATATTTACCATGATAATGTGTTGCTACGGTTTCAAAACCTTCGTTCCATGTAAAAGTAGATACGGTAGGATTTGGCATAGTAGTAAAGCTCCAGATAGGAACATTTTCAGCATCACCTTGTGCATTGTAAGGAGTAACTTTCCAATAATATTTGGTATTATAATTCAAATTTAATACCGCATTGCTTGTTGCCTCGCCGAGGTCACCTTCAAAAATATTTGTTATTTGAGCTTGTGAAGTTCCAACTGACAATTTATAACCGGTAGGTTCTCCGCCGCCGCTACTCCATGAAAGAATGACATCATTCATAACATCTACATTAGTAGCATCTGCTAATGGATATACTATCACAGCAGGATTAGGTTTTACTGCTACGGTTACGTCTTTCCATTCTACATCGTCTAATCTTATACTTGAGCTTGTATTTTGGAGTCCATGTCTAAATACAATGTACGGTTTAAGATTATTTACAGGAAAACTAACTTCAAATAGAGTCTTTACAACCGGCGCATCAATAGTTTCTACCAATTCAAAAGTACTTTCATCTTGCGGATTTGTCATCACTCCTATTAATAATTTCTCATTTTCTGTACTGGCGGTGGCATAGAAATATAACTTGTTCTTATCAAAATTAGTTACTCCCGGTGTTATTGCCATTAATGGGGTACTTAAGTCTTGATTATTATAAATTCGCAAAACATTATACGGGGTGTTATATTCATAGCTTACTCCAGTTGATACAATAACAAAATGATACGAGTTAATAGTAGGATCATAGATTCTATTCCAACCTTCAGGAATGGTATTTAATGGGGTATTATCAAAATATTCATATAAGCTCGCTTTATTTGCTACACCCTTCCGGTAAAATCAATTTTATTATTACCTTCAAATTCGCCTTCTACGTTGATAGTTATTTTTTCAGTATAGCTGGTGGCAGCGGTCGGGGTGAAAAATATTTCTATATTTTTTGTCTCATTTGGGAGTATAGTTTCATCTGCAAAACTTGAAGTAAATGCTGTTCCAGAGGAGGTAACATCCGTAATTTTTAACGGAACAGTAGCACTAAGATTAGTTACTTCTACCATATACGTAGTAAATCCGCCGATTGCAATGTCCATAAATTCGTAATTATCAGTGCTAAGGGATATATTAGACAACACAGATGCTTTTTTAACTTCCATATTATCAATAAAAAACACTTTTTGCCGAGCTCTTATTAATAACTTCGTATCTCCAACGGAAACGAGCGGCATTGCCTTTATTAGTTACTGACATACTAACATATTGAAATTCTGTTTCTATCACATCGGCATCAAGGGTCTTCAAGACTTCCCATGTTTGACCGTCATCAGAAGAAACCTCAAAATAAGTTTTATCATAACCATTGTATTTTGTTGATAAACTGCCGTTCATCCAGTAAAAACTAACTTCGTAATCACCGGTTAAATCAAAACGTGGGGTAGTTAAAGAATAACTTTCTCCGTCAGTCAAAGAATACGGGGCTATATAAGCGTGAAATTCTGTATAGTTAGGAGCTTCGCCGACTTGCCAGCAACTCCATGTTATAGGTGTGCTTGTGTAACTCCAATCGGTCTTTGTCCAATCCGAATAATATCCAGGATAGAAAACTATATCTTGGTGATCAAGATTCTGACTAAAATTTTGATTATAAGGGAAGTCAGATATTATTTTTTGTGTAGTAAATTTAGAAGTTGCGGTAGCTATCGGAGTATTAATATTGTCGGTAACTACAACTTTCCAGTAATAATCGGTCTTAGAGAGTAATATATCAAGACTTAGTAAACTTAAAACATTTACAGTGATTGTGTTATTACCTTCATTAGCTTCGTTGTTTACAATCCTACAAGATTCATCTTCTGAGTCAACTAAAGATTTAGTGGTACCAAAATAAACGGTGTAATTTTTAACTTTATCTTCCAAGTCAAATTTTAATTCTGTGTTCAGACTAACTTTAAATTCGTTATTATCGGGTATAAAATTAGAGGCAGGATTTGGACCGAGAGTTTCATAATATAATCTTACATTGGTACGTGAATTAGGATATGGATTAGAAAATCCTGTACCGGTAGGAAAATATTCATCACCTTGTCCAGACTTATTATTATTCACTGATGAGGTAGTAGAATTAAATGAGGGGTAAAGACTATTATTTACAAGTCTGTTTTCGTAATGAATAATCAAATTATCTGTTCCATTGTACTCAAAAGGTGTTTGTAATACTATATCGGTGACTCCGTTATAGGTTATACTTCCACTGTAAACTAATACATAACCGTTAGATTCCTGATTTTCATAATTAGCATCAGGAAATACTGTGTTCGGGGTGTGCTTCATGTAAATTTTTTGATTGGTAGTGGTTTTTGGTCCATTTGTACAATCAAAAGAAATTTTAATAATCTTCTTCGCGCCTGCCACTTCTTCTTTTGTTAAAATAAACGAATACCAGCTATAACCGCTATAGCTTACCGGATACGACGTTCCAACGGTACCATCACCGATTGCTACGTATGGTTGCGAAAACAAGCTGCCTGAGAATAAAGCAACTAAAATTAAGGATAGTAAAAATATTTTCTTCATAAATTTAATATATTTTTTGTTTAATATTCTACGCAAAATTATAATATTAAATTTAATTAACAAATAGTCAAAACAATGAAAATAAAATATCATTGTTTTCCATGAACGCGCTATCTTTTAAAAAACACTAATATATCCAAAATGTATTTTCGCGGTTTTTAAAATAAAGAAATCTTTTTGGTTTCGCGGCAAGGCATAAGAAATAGTAAATATCCCATTTGCGGTGGCAAAAGTCATGCCCAGACCGAGTCCTTGTATAAATATGGGAGTGGTAAGATTCTTATTTTCAGGAAGATACTTCTTATAATAAGTTATCTCGTTGAAAAGATAGAAATTAGAATTTTTATCAAACAAATATCTTATTTCGTTTGTAAAAATACTGTATGCCGAGGTGTTGATTATTTTTTCGGAGAGTCCGCGGATGGTATTATGTCCGCCAATTTTGTATAGCTCGTTTAAGTAAATAGCTTTGTTATTTGCGATAATCTTTGTTTGATTTTGAAATAAGAGAGTAAATTTAGCCGGAAGCGGAACAAATTTTTGTAACAATATCTCTCCCTCTATCTGTTTAGAATTAAGAAGTTTGGCGATTTGTTTATTTCCGTAACCTGTTTTTATGTTTAATAAATATCCTCTTCGGGGATTGTACTTATTATCAAATTTTTGTGCAAAGATTATTATGCCCCAGAGTTTTGTATTTAAAAGAACAAAATTTGTCGTGTCTTTTTGCAATGGAAAAGAATTATTGTTTTTAAAATAAAATTCTATATAATTAGCGCCATCAAAATAATACTGAATGCCGAAATTATTATTAAGGGTCAGATAATTAGTATCATTTTTATCTATCAAAAAAGAGTTATTAAAACCGAAATTGGTGGATAAAAAATAAGGGAGTTTGAGGTTTAGTTCTAAATTTTGTGACAGCTTATTATATTTTTGCCACTTAAAATTAATTGTTTCTCCCAAATTAAAGGAATTAAGTATTTTTAAATTTATATCTCCGCTGACAGTTAATTTTTGCGTCTGTGACTCAGGTGCAAATCCTATTAACACATCAAAAATATTAGACCGTTTCCGATTGAGATAAATATACAAATCGGCGCCTGTCATGTGAAATTCTAATTCGGGTAGTCTTACGACTTCAATAAAATCTATCTCGTTAAGTGTTTTGCTTATTTCATTAATTTTTTTCTGGTTATAAACGCTTCCCGCTGTAATACCTATATAGTTAGTTATAAATCGGTTGGAATATTTGCGAGAACTAAGAATAAATATACTGTCAATTTTATAGAAATTATTTTTTTCTATTTTGAAAAAATAGCTTATTTTAGAATTTCGCGTCACTACCGAATCATAAGCAACAGAGACAAAAGGATAGCCATTGTTTTCATGATATATCAAAATATTTTCAGTCAAAATTTTTATCTTTTCCGAATTATGCACTTTTCCATAATAATCTTGCTGTTGGAAGTTTATTTTTTTCATCTCTGTTTTGTTAATATTTTGAAAATAAATACTGTCAAACAGATATTTTTTACCTATGAACAAATAAACATATATTTTGTCATTTGCATAAATTATGCTGTCATAAGTTGCTTGTATATAACCTTTTTTACGAAGCGTTAATATTTTGTTTTTTACAAGAAGTATCGTAGAATTAAATTCCGTCTTTTTATGGGTTTCTATTAAATGTATATTTTCATCATAAATGTATAAGTCAAAATTTTGTGAGAATATTATATTAAATTTAAAAAACAAACAAATTATTACCAAGATTAGATGACGAGTCATTTAAGTTTAATGAATTATGAATTAATGTAACTGCAACTAAAGTTTAAAACTAGTACGTTTATTTTGACTATTTTTTGAAATAATATTTTCCTGCTTGTTTTATGTAG
>DYQJ01000291.1 GCA_020719345.1 Draconibacterium orientale
AAAATAAAATAAATAGCGTGTTTAGTCACCATTATTTTACGCTATCAATAATTTGATACCAACAATAAGAATGTCATCTCTTTGTTCGGCATCTTTTTTATATTCGTCGAGTTCGTTCTCAAGATTTTTTTGTTGTGTAGGCATTGGGAGTGTCGCTATATTAGTAATATTTTCTATCAATTTGTTTGTCCCGAGTGCTTGTCGTTGTATGTTGCATTGGTCTATGTATCCGTCACTTGTGAGATATAAAATGTCGTTAGCGACGAGTCTAATTTCTACTTGCTCAAATTGTTTCTGGATTTTTTGTCGTACTCCTATTGAAATACTTGTTCCTTTTATTCGTGTTACTTGTTTTATAATGCTGTTATAAAAAATAAGTGGTCGTTTGGCACCGGCAAAAATTATTTTATAATTAGTTAACTGGGAGTTATCGGTTTTAAGTTTTTCTATTCTGCAAAGACAAATATCCATTCCGTCATTAGTGTTGTTTTCTTCTTTTTTGAGGAGGAGTTTTAAGCTGTTGTCTATTTCTTTGAGTATTTGTTGTGGCTCGTAAATTTTTTTTATTTTAATAATTTCGTTAAGCATGTTTGTGCCAATTAAAGACATGAATGCTCCGGGTACTCCATGTCCTGTGCAATCTACTGCGGCGATGAAGTTATAAGTTTGATGATTATCTAATTTTTCGTGTGCAAACCAGTAGAAGTCTCCAGATACTACGTCTTTTGGTCTAAATATAATAAAAGTTTCAAAATGGGTGAAGATGTCTTTTTTTAGTGGCAATACTGCTTGCTGTATTTTTTTTCCGTAGTTAATACTTTCACTGATGTTTTTATTTTTATCTTTAATAATTTCATACGCTTTTCCGTTGTCTAAAGCAATTGCTATATATGCTCCTATAGCTTTAAGATTGACGAGGTCATCTTTTTTATAGACATTTGTTTTGTAGCTGTTTACCGTAATTACTCCTACGGTTTTGTTTTGTATTGTTAGCGGCACATATATTAGTGAAATTGGCATAGGTCTGACTCCAAAGTCGGGTATTGTTTTTATATATTTTCCGTATTCTTCGGGTAGATTGTTAATGAAAAGGTCTTTAGAATTGTTGAAGCACCATGTAGATAGGTGTTCTTCGTCGAGTTGTTTGGAAAAATATGGTAGTTTAAAATTAAATTCTTTAAAGTCGGGAAATTCTATTGAATTCATAACTTCATTATAAATACCTATTCCGAATGCCGATGTCTCCATTAGCGTGCTAACATAGTCGTATGCGATTTTAGAAATTATAGAGATGTCAAAAGATGCAGTTATTTTTTGTCCGAACTCGCTGATTATTTTAATATTACGAAGTGTTTTTCCGACTTTGGCATTTTTTTCTTCTAATTCTGATTTTTGTAATATAATTTCCTCGTTAAGCATTTGTAGGACTTTGCTTTTTTCTAATATCTCGTTATTTTTCTCGCTAAGGTTGTATAATAGTTGTTTTTGTTGTTGTTCTTTGAGCAGTAAAATAAGTTGTACTCCTACGGTTTGCATAATTGCTTGAAATAAAAAGACTTCGTCGTCTTTGTATTTATAGTCTCTGGTGTATTCCATGACTCCATAGGTTATGTTATTAAATACAATTGGAATGAGTATAATACTTGCAGGTATTAGTTCTTCGCCGAGCCAGTAGTTAGCAAATTGTCGCGGGATTTTTTCGTCAATTTGTTTGATTTTTTGGAATTTAGCAACACTTCCAAGTATTCCGTCACCAAATGCAATTCCCTCGTCATATTTGTCTGGATTTTTTAGTCCATAGTAAGCTGTTAGATATAAAAATTCTTGTTTGGAGTCAGCACAAAATAATGCTCCTTGGATGGAATTAGTTTGCTCTACTATATTTTGTAAAAGCTGTGTTCCCCAGTCTTGCAAAGTTTGTCCTATTTTCCAAGATATTTCTCTAAAAAGTTTAAGAAATTCAGAAACGTTGTAATCCATTTTTAATTATTAGTTTTAGTTTTTGGCTGTTGGCTAACGGCTAATGTCTATTTGTCTAAGTTGCATATATTTTTCAATTTGAGGATTTCTTCTTCGTTCAGATGCTTAGCAATTTCAGTAAATCCTGTGTTTTCGAAGATTCTAATAAAATCAGATTTCAGTATTTTATTTTCTTCGTTTTGAACTTTAGATTTTCCGAGTGCTTTTTGTAGTACGTCTGCATTAGCTTTGACTCTTGCGTAAGCTTTAACGAGTTCATTACGTTGGACTTCCATTTCGTCGCGAGCGGCTTCGAGTTCTTCCATGTTTTGTCGTAGTTCTTCAGATTGTGCTTCCATCTGATTGTTTTTTTCGTTTAGTTCTAATATCGTGGCGTTTAATATTTCTTCGTTTGCTTTTAGTTGCTCGTTGTAGTCTTGGATTTTTTGTTTTTGGCGTTCCATTTCGTCTCTCGTTGTAGCCAGTTCTTCAATGTTTTGTCGCAGTTCTTCTTCTTGTGCTTCCATTTCATTGGTCTTGTCTTGCAGTTCGCGGAGTAGAAATTTTGTTTTCTCGTTATTAATAATACTTTGCAAAGTAGAGGCAATATTACTACTGAGTCGGTCTAATGTTTTTAGGGCTTTTTTCTCTAATTCTTCTAAGTTGTTGAGTTCTAATACTCCGTAGACTACTTCGTTAAAAATTAGCGGTGAGATTATAAGCGATGTAGAGCTGACTCTTGCCAGTCCGGAGTTTATAGTGGCGTTGTTTAGAGGCAAATTTTTGAGGTATCTTAGTTTTTTAGATTTTACGGCAAATCCTATCAAGTCGTCTCCTATTGTGAACTCCTTTTTTTCCATCGTAGCGAGCGTGCAACCGTATCCAGCTTTTGCGATGACCTTGTTTTCTAAGTGCGAGACCACATAAAAAGCTCCCCGCAACGAGCCAATCAAATCTGCTACTACATTTAGTATTATCTCTGAGAATTCTTCTACGCTTTTGTCGTAGTTGATTCTGAGAAGTTCGTCTATCTTGCTAATATTGGAGTCTATCCATATTCGTTCTTCTAAAGACTCACTTCTTTTTAAAAAATCCTCGTTAGTTAAGTGTATGTCTAAATCTTCCATTTTTTATCTAATTAGGTATAATTTCGTATAATTAATTCAATTTGTGTGCCAATTAAAAATTGGTTAACGCTTTTTTATTTTTTAAAATATAAAAATCAAAAATATATATTTTTTTTAAAATAAATAAATAAATGTATAAATTTTTGAAAAAAAAAATATTTTTGTACAAAAATAAGAATTATTATGCGTATAGATATTTTATCGGTGGTACCACAATTGTTAGAGAGTCCTTTTAATCATTCAATTATCAAGCGGGCGAGGGCGAAGAATATAGTAGAAATATATGTCCATGACATACGCGAATTTTCGGCGAGTCGTCACAAACAAGTAGATGATTATCAATATGGTGGCAATTCAGGAATGGTTCTGATGATACAACCTATTTACGATGCAATACTTCATTTGAAATCTCAGCGGGAGTATGATTCTATAATTTATACTTCTCCGGATGGGGAGCTTTTGACGCAAAAAAAGTCTAATTATTTGTCTGTTCAAACAAACATAATAATTTTGTGTGGACACTATAAAGGTATTGACCACAGAATTCGGGAACATTTAATAACGGAGGAAATCTCTATTGGCGATTATGTTTTAAGTGGTGGCGAATTGGCGGCGGCTGTAATAACTGACAGCATAGTGCGACTGTTGCCGGGCGCAATAAGTGATGAAACTTCGGCGTTGTCGGATTCATTTCAAGACGATTTGCTGGCGGCTCCGGTATATACTCGTCCGGCAGAGTTCAATGGCTGGTCTGTCCCAGAGATTTTGTTGTCCGGTAATTTTAAAAAGATAGAGCAATGGCAGATGGAACAGTCGTTAATACGAACTGCTAAATTACGACCTAATTTATTATCCGATAAATCTGCCGATGAATAATTTTTGATACTCTTAAAAAAGTAATGCTAAATTATTTTATCAACTCCAAAAGGAGTTGCACTTAAATAAAAAAATATATACAAAATAGATTAAATAATTGTTTTACAAGTTATTAATATAATTATTAAAGTTAATAATTATTAAAATGCAACTCCTTTCGGAGTTGGGAACTATTTTTTGTTTATCCACCGA
>DYQJ01000292.1 GCA_020719345.1 Draconibacterium orientale
GCCTTATATGGTTCAAAAAATTTATCACTTAAAAATTTACACTACCCAAAAATTTGATAATCAATAAAGTTTGGTGCTAAATAATTACTTATTTTCATTAATGTCACTTTTTAGCAAAATAAAAAACAAATAAATTTGCAGAACTTTGCAGAATCCACAACAAAGATAGAAGGACGAAATAAAATATTGAAAAAAAAAGCGAAACTTATTGTTTTTCGCTTTTTTTTTTTATTTTTGCGAAATCTTTTTTTATTTCTAAACCTTAAAATTTTATTTTATGAAAAAAAAAGTTCTATATTTATTGATATTCATATCTCTTATGATGTCTTGTAAAGAAAAATCTGAAAATGCGGACTTCTTTCCGAATAATCCGATGCTTGTAGGGTTAGCAAGTCCTATTCAATTGAATGTTGAACAAACTACTGTTTTGCTGAGTGACTTTTTTCCTAATTCGCCAAAGATTGACTCTGTAAAAACAGACGACTATCTGAAAGCCGAAATAATTAATAATGAAGAGATTAAACTAACTGTCCTCTCCGACAGCTTACCTTGTTTATCATTATTAGACTTTTTTGTAGGAAAAGATAAATATTCGGTTCTCTTAGAAAAATCTACTAAAATTAACTATCGCTTCGCTTTTTATCCGGAAGGCAAAAATTATAAAGAAGTAAAAGTCAAAGGCGAATTTAATTCTTGGAATGCTAACAGCTTAGTCCTAAGCTTCAATGGAGAAGCATGGGTCAATAATATCATCGTGGAACCCGGAAAATATCAATATATTCTCGTAATTGATGGACAAGAACGACTGGATCCTACAAACATGGACTCCGTTAGTAACAACATGGGAGGATACAATTCGCTATTAGCTATCGGAAATACTGACAATGTTAAAATACCTCTCATTTATACTCACAGCTATCAAAAAGATGAAATAAGCATAGGAGTAGAAAATACCGAAGGTGAAATAATTGCTTTATATGAAAACTATCAAATCACTGACATTAAGAAGGATGGAATGTTTTATCATATAACAATTCCTAAGCATGCCGCACATAAAGAACGAACTTTTATTCGCGTCTGGGCTTACAACAACAAAGGTATATCTAATGACCTATTAATTCCTCTGCACAATGCTGAAGTAATACGTGACGTATCAGTGATTAAAAGAACTGATTATGAGGCAGCTATAATATACAATGTTTTTGTAGACCGCTTTTTTGATGGAAATCCCGCAAACACCCGAAAAATAAATTCTCCCGAAGTGCATCCGCGTGCTGATTATCATGGTGGAGACATACTCGGAGTAACAAAAAAGATAGAAACTGGCTTTTTTGAAGACATGGGAATAAATACAATATGGATTTCGCCATTAGTAAAAAATCCCGAAGGTGCATACGGAAGCTATCCTACTCCTAAAACTAAATTCTCTGCATATCATGGATACTGGCCTATTTCGTTTACCGAATTGGACAACAGGTTTGGTACCGAAGACGAACTAAAACAATTAGTAAATACGGTACATACCAAAAATATGAACATTTTATTAGATTTCGTTGCCAATCACGTGCATCAAGAACATCCTTTTTACAAACAACATCCAGAATGGACTACAGAACTGCACCTCCCTGATGGCTCTCTTAACGTTGAACGTTGGGACGAATACCGATTAACTACATGGTTCGACGTATTCTTACCTACATTAGACCTTGAAAATATGCAAGTTACAAATATGCTCTCCGACTCTGCTATATTTTGGATAGAAAATTATAACTTAGATGGATTCCGACATGATGCAACTAAACATATCCCTGAAATATTTTGGCGAACTTTAACAAAAAAACTAAAACAAAAAATTGTCAATTCTCAAAACAGACGAACATATCAAATAGGCGAAACATACGGAACACCAGAACTCATCAAAAGCTACGTAAACACCGGACAACTTGACGCACAATTTGATTTTAATTTGTATGACGCAATTGCTACTTGTCTTACAACCCCGCGAAGTTTCACTGATGTGGCAGAAGTTTTGAACACCAGCTTAAAATATTATGGCTCGCATCACGTCATGGGAAATATTTCTGGAAACCAAGACAGAGGACGTTTTATCTCTTATGCAGGAGGAGCGCTTAGCTATAGTGAAGACCCGAAAAAAGCAGGATGGACACGAGAAGTACTCGTAGGAGACAGTATTGCATATTATAAAAGTAAACTTTTATTTGCTTTTATTATGACTATTCCCGGAATACCGGTAATATATTACGGAGACGAAATCGGAATGTACGGAGGAAACGACCCAGATAATAGAAAGATGATGAAATTTGATAGTCTCTCTGCCAACGAAACTGACCTGAAAAATACCGTAAAAAAGATTATTAGTATTCGTAAAACATCGCTACCGCTTATATACGGAGATTATAAATTCTTAGAAGTATCAGACTCTACTTTTGCTTATCAACGTGCTTATTTTGAAGATATTAATGTCGTCATTCTAAACAAAAGCTTCCATCCACGAATGTTTAGATTAGGCATAGATAAACATTACCATCTTACTAACTTACAATCTAATTTCGGAAACTCCCTGAATATCAAAGATAATTTTATTGAAATAACTATCCCGCCGCTTTCTTTTGAGATATTAACAAATAAAAAATAATTATTATTCTAATCTTTAAATTGTAAAATTATGAGACATTTTAATTCAAAAATTTATGTATTTACTTTTATTTCATTGTTATCTTTCATTATGTTTTTCGCTAATTGCAAAAATGAAGAAACAAAAAAACAAGTTACTAACACTGATACACTGACAAAAATGAGAAAGGTCTTAGAAAAAACCAAAAGCTTTAATATTTACGAGATAAATATTAGACAGTACACAAAAGAAGGAACTTTTAACGCGTTTACTACACACATCCCGCGACTAAAAAAAATGGGAATAGATATTTTGTGGCTGATGCCAATAAATCCTATAGGTGAACTAAACAGAAAAGGAAGCAAAGGAAGTTATTACTCAGTACAAGATTATATTAAAGTTAATCCAGAGTTTGGTACTGAAGACGACTTTAGAAATCTTGTAAAAGCTGCGCATGAAAATGGAATGCTTGTCATACTCGACTGGGTAGCAAATCACACTGCTTGGGATAACCCTTGGATAACAAAAAATCCAGAATGGTACACAAAAAATGAGAAAGGCGAGATTATTGCCCCGGTTGCAGACTGGACTGACGTAGCAGACTTGAATTATGATAATAAAGCCATGCGACAAGAAATGATTAACTCATTGAAATACTGGATAAAAAATTTTGATGTAGACGGATACCGATGCGACGTAGCAGACATGGTGCCTACCGACTTTTGGAATCAAGCACGTCCTGCATTAGACAGTATAAAACCCGTATTTATGCTTGCCGAAGCTGAAAGACCAGAAATGCACGAAGTTGCATTTGACATGGGATACTCTTGGGAATTGCATCACCTGATGAACGACATCTCTAAAGGAACAAAAAAACCTTCAGAAATAAAAAATTTATATCTAACAAAAGAAAATATTTTTGCTAAAGATATTTATAGAATGATATTTACTTCCAATCATGACGAAAACTCATGGAATGGAACTGAATTTGAACGAATGCCGAAATGTTATAAAACTTTTGCAGTATTTAGCTTCCTCGTACCCGGAATGCCTTTGATTTATAGTGGACAAGAAGCTTTGTTGGATAGAAGACTTAAGTTTTTTGAAAAAGACGAAATTGTTTGGAAAGAAACTGAAATGTCAGATATTTATACTAAATTAACTGCATTAAAACATAATAACAAAGCGCTATGGAACGGTGAATTTGGCGGCGAATTTAATATATTAGACAACTCCGCACCAGACCAAGCACTAACATTTACACGAACTAAAGATGATAATAAAATTTTGGCGATATTTAATCTGTCAGACAAACCGGTTACTTTTAAAATAACAGCCAATACTATAAACGCCGAAGCGACTGAATATTTTACTTCAGAAAAAATAAAACTTGAAGAAAAAACAGAATATAAATTAGAAGCATGGACTTATAAAGTTTATATTTATTAATTTTTTGATAGCGTAAAATAATGGTGACTAAACACGCTATTTATTTTA
>DYQJ01000293.1 GCA_020719345.1 Draconibacterium orientale
TTGAATATTTGAAAATTAGTCAAACTTAAAAAGATTTCCGCAGTTATCAGTAACTATTAAATTAATTATTATCATGGAAATAAAAATAAGGACTAAATTATTAGTCAGCTTCATATTGATTGCTATAATAACTTCTATACTTGCGCTGGTTGGAATAACAAAAATAAAAACGGTAGACGACCAAGATACTATATTGTATGAACGAGTCACAAAAGCACTCGGCAATTTAGCGTATGTAACTCAATATTTTCAAAAAATTCGTGTGACATATCGGGATTATGTATTAGAAAATGACAAAGATAAGATAAAAATGTTGATAGAAGAACGAAAAAAATACTCCGAAAATATAACAAATATAATGGAGAATTTTAAAGAGTCTATCAAAACAGACGAAGGTGAAAAAAAGTATGACGACTTTAAAGATGCCCGAACAGTGACAATAACATTATTAGAACGTCTTGAAAATTACGCTATTGATAACAAAGACAGCTTAGCTTATTTACTTATAAACGCCGAACTTAAAGACGCCGTTGTAAAACAAGAAGCCGCTATAGAAACTTTGATAGAACATAAGATAAGCAATGGCAAAACAATTGCTGATAACAACACTGAAATAGCCAATGGCGCAGTAATGATGATGATTATTCTTATGATAATAACTATTGTATTTGCAATGCTATTAGGAATAGGACTTTCTATTAATATTCAATCTATTATAAAAGCGGTCATAACGCAAGTAAAAGAACTGACCACTGCCGCTGTAAACGGAACACTGAGCAAACGTGCTGATGAAAAATCTACTAATCACGAGTTTAGAGATATTATAGATGGATTCAATAAAACATTAGATGCCGTAATTATCCCGCTCAACGTAGCCGCTAATTACGTTGACAAAATCTCAAAAGGAGACATTCCTCACAAAATTACAGATAATTACTACGGCGACTTTAATACTATCAAAAATAATTTGAATCAATGTATTGATGCAGTCAATTTGTTAGTAACCGATGCTTCAATACTTTCTAAAGCAGCAGTAGAAGGACGATTACAAACTCGCGCTGATGCCACTCGTCATCAGGGAGATTTTCGTAAAATAGTGCAAGGAGTAAATGCAACTATAGACGCAGTTATCAATCCGCTTAATGTAGCTGCCGATTACGTTGACAAAATCTCAAAAGGAAATATTCCACCAAAAATTACTAAGATCAATTTTAAAAATCAATTAACCGAGCATCCAACCAACACAAAAAAGACTAAGCAGAACGACATCTTAGATACTAATTTTGAGAAATTTTAATATTTAATAATTTATAAATATACAATATGAAAGTAGCAGTTGTAGGAGCAACAGGTTTAGTAGGAGGAGTAATGTTAAAAGTATTAGAAGAAAGAAATTTTTACGTGTCCGAAATTTTTGCCGTAGCAACAGAAAAATCGGTAGGAAAAACATTATTTTTCAAAGACAAACCACTAAAAGTCATTAGTATTGAGCAATGTATAGAACAAAAACCGGATATAGCACTTTTCTCGGCTGGCTCGGAAACGTCAAAAAAATTCGCCAATCAGTTTGCCGAAGTTAATTGTTTTGTCATAGACAACTCCTCCGCTTGGAGAATGGACATAACAAAAAAATTAATTGTTCCCGAAATCAATGGAGATATATTGACAAAAGAAGATAAAATAATCGCTAATCCTAATTGCTCGACCATTCAAATGGTCATCGCACTTGCTCCGTTACACAAAAAATATAAGATAAAAAGAATAGTTGTCTCTACATATCAATCCGTTAGCGGAACAGGAGTAAAAGCGTTGCAACAATTAGAAAACGAACGAAATGGTATCACCGGAGAAATGAAATATTTTTATCAAATAGATAAAAACTGTATTCCGCATTGCGACGACTTTACGGAGAACGGATACACAAAAGAAGAAATGAAACTTGTCAATGAAACGCGTAAAATACTCAACGACAACAATATAAACATCACTGCCACAACAGTCAGAGTTCCCGTAATAGGTGGACACTCAGAATCGGTAAACGTGGAATTTGAAAATGATTTTGAACTTACTGACATCTTTGAAATAATGAAAAATACCGAAGGAGTAACACTCGCCGATGACACTAAAAATAATATCTATCCGATGCCACTCTTTGCCAAAGATAAGGACAACGTGTTTGTGGGACGACTAAGACGTGACTTTTCAAATCCTAAAACCTTAAATATGTGGATAGTAGCTGATAACCTAAGAAAAGGTGCCGCCACTAATGCAGTACAGATAGCCGAACTCCTGATAAAAAAGAACTTAATATAAATTTTAAAATATAACTCAAATGATTAAACCAATAGTAGAAATTACAAACAGTAAAGCTGTAGACAACGCAGTAGAACGTTTTAAACAACGTGGCATCATATTGCCAACTTTTAAACAGATGCGAAATCCCGAATTGATTCCGGAAAAAATAAAGGAAGCACTAAAAAATATCGGACTTTGGGAATTGAATCCGCTAAATTTATTTAGAATAACTTGGAAAAACGAACCAAAAACGCATGGCGGATTATTTGGGGAAGTTAATCATGTAGAATTACCATCTACTTTGACCGGCGTAAAAGCACGTATCGTCTTGATAATAGGAAAATGGTTTCCGACAGGCGCACACAAAGTGGGAGCTGCTTATGGTTGTCTTGCACCGCAAATTATCACCGGCGGTTTTGACCCGAGCTTTAATAAAGCCGTTTGGCCCTCAACAGGAAATTATTGCCGAGGCGGAGCTTTTGACTCTAAAATTATGGGAACTGAATCCGTTGCTATTTTACCGGAAGAAATGAGTAGAGAACGTTTTGAATGGCTACGCGATGTCATTGGCTCGGAAGTCATTGCTACACATGGATGCGAGTCAAACGTAAAAGAAATTTACGACAAAGTATGGGAGATACGAAACACAAGACCTGAATGCGTGATATTCAACCAGTTCGACGAATTTGGAAACCCGGCATGGCACTACAACACAACCGGACCTGCAATAGAAGAAGTCTATAATAAATTGAAGAACGACAATTCTAATCTGGCAGTATATGTCTCTGCAACCGGCTCGGCTGGAACAATAGCCGCTGGCGACTATTTGAAAACTATATCCCATAATCTTAAAATTGTTGCCTCCGAAGCACTACAATGTCCTACTCTCCTAAACAACGGATTCGGTGGACACCGAATAGAAGGTATAGGTGACAAACACATTCCTTGGATACACAATGCTAAAAATACTGATTTTGTAGCCGCTATAGATGACGAAGATTGCATGCGAATTTTTAGACTTTTTAATGAACCAGAAGGACAAAAATATCTTGCAGAAACTGGAGTAGATGCAGAAACTATCAACAAATTATCCTTACTCGGAATCTCCGGAATAGGAAACTTACTATCTGCCATCAAAACCGCTAAGTACTACGAAATGACAGACAATGATTTTATTTTCACTGTTGCTACCGACTCGGCAGAAATGTATCAATCAAGACTCGCCGAATTGAAAGAAGAACGCGGAGCATATAATCTTTTCCAAGCAATTAAAGATTTTGAAAAATGCTTGCTCGGACAAAATTACAACAACTTAAAAGAGCTATCTTACTCGGACAGAAAAGCGATACACAATCTTAAATATTTTACTTGGGTAGAACAGCAAGCTAAATCTGTAGAAGACCTCAATCAATTGTGGTACGACAGAAACATCTGGCAAACAATGTTTTCACAAGTAGAACGCTGGGACGAAATGATAAATGAATTTAACGAACGCACCGGAGTACTAAATAAATTGAACGTATAATAGATTATCACACTGTTTTGTAATTAAAACTTTGGCAAGTTGCCGTTTATATACTCTAAACGGTTATAATTTTAACTTTTATTCTTATGTAATTGTTTTGTAATTAAAACTTTGCCAAAGTTTTCAACTTTGGCAAGTTGCCGTTTATAGTATAAAATCTAATTTTTCAATTATCATCATTAATTTTGTAATACCTCTTTCCACTAAAGCAAACTACACAGGATTTTTAATTTTATTTTTCTATTGGTGTCATAACTGTTTTTTTATATCCAACTATTTGTTAATCTG
>DYQJ01000294.1 GCA_020719345.1 Draconibacterium orientale
TCAGTAAATTTGAATTTTGGTCACTATTTTTATACGCTACCAAAAAATTGTCAAATCTAAGAATAGTTTTTTATTCGCTTACTGCGGCTGTTTCTTGTACTGGTGCAGCGTTCTTCTTCTTTTTACGAGGACGGCTTACACCATACGAACCCATAAATATCTTGCCGCGTTTAGTCTTTTTATCGCCTTTTCCCATAGTATTAGCTATTTATATTAATAAAAATTTTAAGGTACAAAGTTAAACAAAATAATGTTTTTACAAAAAATAATTTTGTTTTTTATATAACTATTTTTATTATCATGTATTTTATATTATTTTAGCAATAAAAATAGCCAAATTTAATTAGATAACAAAAGATATTAATACTTTTATAATCAAATGCTTAGTCGTATTAAAAAGAAAATTATTTTTCTTCATTCAAAACTTCATTTATTAAAATTTCTACTAAGTCAATATCTCCTGCAAATACGGCGTCCTCTATTTTATTTAAAATAGGATAATATTTATTAGTCTTGCATTTGCAAATAGTTTTTATTTCTTCCGTTTTTTTAATTATTCTATCAAATTCGAGAGAGTTAATTTTGCTGAGTTCTACGAAATGTTTTTTTATAAGTTTTATTTCTTCCTGCGAGATTTCATGCTTTTTAGCTGTTTTTTCTTCAATAAATTCTACATTATCAAGTATCAATGTTTTAGCAAGTATCGGTAGTAGTTCATTGAAATTTAGCGGTTTAGTGAGATAGTAATTTAGTCCGTTTTCCAGCGCTTCTTTTTTGGCGGAGGCAAAGGCATCTGCTGATAGCGCTATTATCGGGAGTTCTTTAAATTCGGGGTATTCTCGGATTTTTTGTGTTGCTTCGAGTCCTCCCATTTCGGGCATGTGCATGTCCATGAGCAGTAGATTAGGTTTTAGCTTTATCGTTTGTTCTATAGCTTCTATTCCGTTATCGGCAAAGAACAGATTTAGTCCGAGTTCTTTGAATAGGTCGCGAATCATTTCTTGATTCATAGCGTTGTCTTCTGCTACGAGGATAATATTTGACTTAGCAAATTTCATTGTTCTCAAATCCCATTCTGTTTCTTGTTCAATTTGTGCATTTGATTCTATATAAGGTATTTCAACAAAGAAAGTAGTTCCTATATTTATCTCGCTTTCAAACCATATTTTACCTTGCATCAGTTCGGTTATCTTTTTACAAATAGCTAATCCTAATCAGTAGCCGCCATATTTTCTTGTTATGGAAGCATCTACCTGCTCGAAAGCGCCGAATACTGTTTCTGACTTTTCTTTTGGAATACCTATTCCATTGTCTTTTACGGAAATCAATATTTTATCATCTATTCTTTTTGCCTTCATACTTATCTCGCCGTTTATGGGGGTGAATTTTATGGCATTTCCGGTCGGATTAATTAATATTTGATTTAGCCGAGTACGGTCTGATTCTATAATTTCGGACAGATTAGCATCATAATCATAATTGAATTTGATATTTTTAGACATTCCATGTCCTTTTGCAATATGATATATTCCTGTGAATAGCTGTTTGAAATTCAATGGCTCTATAGATAGAGAGAGTTTGCCGGATTCTATTTTAGATAGGTCTAAAATATTGCTTATCAATTCGGAAAGTCGTTGTCCACTGATTTTGATATTTTCAAGTTGTTGCATAAAGCTTAGTTCCAGATTGTGTCGCATTCCTCGTTGTATAAGTATCTGGCTGAATCCAACAATTGCATTAAGCGGTGTTCGAATTTCGTGACTCATGTTAGCGAGGAATTCGGATTTGGCACGATTTGATGCTTCGGCATTTTCTTTGGCTATTTTATAAAATTCTTGTGTTTCAGTTAATTCGCGCACATATTTTTTCAATTTTTCTTCTTGTTCTTTCAGGACAGTATTTTGTCGTTCTGTTTTAGAAAGTACTTTTTGAGTATCATGCTGACTTTTCTGGAGTTGACGTGTTCGTTCTAAGACGAGATTTTCTAGATTTTCTTTTATTTCTACCAGTTCTTCATTAGCACGAAATAGTTGCTCGTTTGTTTGTCGTATTTCTTCTTGAGAAGTCTGCAATTCTTCATTAGCTTGAATTACTTGCTCTACTTGTTTCTCCAATTTTTCTTCGGCTCTGTAAATATCTTTAATGAATAATCTTAGTAATAGCCACAAGAAGAAGAATGTTATCACCACAAAAGATATTCGCATATATTTTATCAGCGATTCGTCCATCGCGGCTACTTCTAAGAGTGAATAGTTACTAAATTCTATAATACCGTAGCAAATTATTGAAAGTATTACCGATAATGCTCTGTAAATACTATGTTCTTTTTTTAAAATCAAAAAAGAGATTACAATAGGAGTGATGAAGCTTATGATAACGAGTGTATCTTTTCCTAATTTGAGGGATAAAACAAAAATGACAAAAGTGAGATACAAAATAAGCGATAAACTTGAAGCCAGATATTTTTTATAGAAGTTTAAAGTTAACGGTACGAATGAAAATATTAAAAATAAACCTGTTAGCTCTATCATTCCGCTGCTGCTATTTATGAAAGACAGAGGTGCATATCCTATGTTGGTAAAAAACATATAGACGGCAATAAAATTTACGAGCCATATTTGTTGATTGGTTCGTTCGGAAAATTCTGTATCCGTACCAATATTTAATATCTTTTTGAAAATTTTTTTCATTGGCTATTCGTAATATAGTTCTATAGTTCCATATTGGTCAAAATCAACATAAGGTAGAATTTTACCTACATGATACGTTCCTGTTACTCCGGTTATGGATATTATTAGCGTTACAACAAAAGTGCTGTGAGTATTTGCCGGAAACCCGGAGCCATCGCTTCCGCCGAAATAAATTTCTCCTTCAAACTGCATCGTAAGGACTCCCTCTCCATAAGCATACGGCAGTTTCTTGCCTTTAATATCAAATACCCCGAATAGATTTTTATTATCAAATTCACCTTTCAAAGTATAAGTATTATCAGCTTCTTTAATGAGTGTAGTTTTTATTTTAGCCGATTTATTAACACAAACATTGATTGCTATTCCAGACATGGTTAGCGTTGTTTCGTCATGAGTGTCAATTTCATAGGAGAGCGCTCCTATGTCTTCGCTGTTTCTGCCTGCTTTAATACAAGGCGAATTAGAAGAAATAGAATAGTTAAAATCGTCAGTATCAATAAATAGCGGGTCAGATATTATATTAGTTTTCGGTAAATTCATATCTATATCAGTGTCCCAGTTCCAGTAGTTTCTTTCATTGTTATAAAAGACATTATATTCTATTTTTTCGGCAAAAATAGTGGTGCAATATATTGCGTTTGCGCATTGGTAAAAAATATTATTGTATATTTCTATAGGGAGTGGCTCCTTAAGATAATTTCCGTAAATTACTCCGTATTCGGCGATGTCGATGGTGTTGTTATAAAATTTTCCTTCTACATCTTTGGCAGCGACGTCTAATGCAGAGTGCGAATGATTGATAAACAGATTATTAGATATTTCAAATTTTGCTCCTTCGGCTAAGTATATTGCCAATAGAGAATTATTTAGAAAGAGATTGTTTTGTATTTTTACATCTGATTTTCGTATGATAACTCCGTAATGACCGTTTTGTGCGATTAGGTTGTTGGTAATTAGGACATTATTAACATTATCTGCTAATATTCCGCAGTCGTTGACTCCGCTTTCGCTACCCGATTTAGTAATTATAAATCCGGAGATGACACAATTATTACCAGCTTTGATAACTACTCCTTTGTTTCCGCCATCAATGATAGGATTATCTTCCCCTCTTAACGTTATATCATCTCTCATGATAATGTTTTCTATATAAGTGCCTTTCTTTACCAGAATAGATGTTCCTTTTTTGGATTTGCTAATTGCTTTCTGGATAGAAGTGTAGTCGCCAGATTTGTCATTTGAAACAATAATAGTTTCCTGTGCGAAAGTATTAAAAGACATTAGAATAAAAATAATAATTAATGTTTTCATATTTAAGATATTTGATTAAAATAAAAAATTGATAACGTAAAAAAATGGTGACTATATGTTTTTCATAATCTCTATTA
>DYQJ01000056.1 GCA_020719345.1 Draconibacterium orientale
AGGATTGCTATATTTGTCCACCGATTTTATCGGTGGTTATTTATGTGCAACTCCTGTCGGAGTTAAAAATATACAACTAATTTAGAATTATTTTTTAAGGGTATCAATTTTTGTTGTGTCCTAAGGTTTTCGCAATTTTGTTTTTGTGAAAACCTAAGGAACAACATTTCAAAATTATCTTCGCAATCTTATGGGAAAAGTCTTCCGTACATTCGAGGAAAAGGTATTGTTTCGCGGATGTGTTTTAATTTGCATATCCAAGCGACAAGTCTTTCCAGTCCGAGTCCGAATCCGGAGTGCGTAACTGTCCCAAAACGTCTGAGGTCAAGATACCACTCAAAAGCTTGCATCGGCAATTTATGTTCAATAATTTTCTCAATAATCTTATTTTTATCGGTTTCACGTTCTCCTCCTCCTACAATTTCGCCATATCCTTCTGGAGCAAGCACATCTACCCCTTTCGCAAGATGCGGATTTTCATTATCTCGTTTCATATAAAAAGCTTTGACCTCGTGTGGCCAGTTGTAAATCATTATCGGAGTGTCAAACATTCTGGTAAGCACAGTTTCATCGGATCCGCCAAAGTCGTTTCCGTAGATGAAATTTTTAGCCGAGTTCAGGTATTCAGGTATATGTCCGGCTCTTTCTTCTAACTCTTTGATGTCGTTCTTGAGATTATCAATTTTGTTTTGTATAAAGTTCTTTTGTCCTTTCTTTGTGTTCGGGTCATTGATAAGTTTTTCTTTTTCAACGAGTTCTATATTGAGTTCGGTTATATTTTTATTCAATTCAGCCAAATCTTCCTCCAATGTTTCTATTGTAGTTTTGCCGTTTAGCGTTTTTTCTCCTTTCAATATTTTTACGGCTTCGTCATAAGTTATTTTAGGAAATTCAACATTAACGAGATTTTCAAGTATTTTCGTATCTCGTTCAATAATTTCAAACTCGGGTTTACATTTTTCAAGGACTTCTTTTATTACTGCTTTCAAAAAATTCTCTATCAAGAGCATATTATCGTTATTATCAAAGAAAGCCATTTCTGGCTCTATCATCCAGAATTCGGAAAGATGTCTTCTTGTTTTAGATTTTTCTGCTCTAAAAGTAGGACCGAAAGTGTATATTTTACTAAGTGACATCGCCATTGCTTCTCCATATAGTTGTCCCGATTGGGAGAGATATGCCGGTTGTTCGTAAAATTCGGTAGAGAATAATGTAGTTGTTCCTTCACACGCATTTCCTGTGAATATAGGTGCATCCGCTTGCATAAACCCTTGACTTTGGAAGAAGTTATGAATGGCATAAATAATACTATTTCGTATTCTAAGTATTGCCCATTGTCTTTTTGCACGTATCCAAAGATGTCTGTTGTCCATGAGGAACTCTACTCCATGCGGTTTGTTAGAGATGGGATATTCTTCTGCGATGCTAATAATAGTTACATTATTAACTTGCATCTCGTATCCACCTATTTGTTTGTCGTCTTTTTTAATAGTTCCGGTCAATTCTACGGCAGTTTCTTGAGTTAATTTTTTGGCATTTTCATAATTATCTTCTCCTGCAATTGCTTGATCTACTACGCATTGCATAAATCCTGTTCCGTCTCGGAGGATAATAAATTCTATGCCTTTACTGCTTCGGGTATTAGTTACCCAACCTTTAAAAGTGACATTTTTTCCCTCGTTTAGAGGTGCTTGATTCAAATATATCATCTTATTTTAAATTATGCGGTGACAAATTTTTTAGCCACATAACCTGTCACGAGTGCGGTTACGAGGATATAATTGTTTAGTTGGTCGTGTGTATAAAGCGGGTCACCTTTTTTGAGTGGATTAATCACAAGCGCTGCTGTGTCTTTAGAGTCTGCTCTCATGATGAGTTTATCTACTCCTACATTAGCATCTTCTTCGGCATCGGAGTTGTCTTGAATTATAGTATCTCTTTTTACCCATCCCTTAATTTTGTAAGTTATTTTGTACCATTCTCCTTCTTCTGCGAGTATAGAAACTTTTGTTCCTTGCGGAATAGGGTCAGTTAGTTTGTCGGAATTAGCATCTGGTTTTGCTCGGAAGTTTAATTTAGCTGCGATAGTTCCTACTTTGATAGCATTTTTAGGAGTTACCGCTTCTCTAAGTTTTTCGGAGAGTGTTTCTACATCTTTACTAAAAATTTCATTTCTAAGTTCGTCAAGCGGGAATGCAGGTCCTGGGTCTGCTTTTCTACCTGGTGCGATTTCTTCGTGTCCGAGTATGTATTTTATTTGGTATGCGGCATATATTGCTTCGCAAATATCTTTAACTGCTTGAATTTGCTCGTCAGTATATTTGTACCAGAATCGGTTTTTAGTGACTGCATTACGGTGTATTCCTTCAAAAATCATTTCTTTTGCTACGGGTTTAGGAACATCTTTATTAGCTTCCCACCAAGTAAGATATCCTGTACCTTTAGTATTTTTGGTAAGATATCCTGGATTAGAAATTTCTATCCCTATAGAGAAATTATTAAAGCTTTTTCTTCCGTCATACTCACTTGTACCTGCATGATATGCGACCTTATTGAAAGGCACCATTTGAGTAACTTTTCCATCTTCGGCAACAACAAGATGTGCCGATAGTTTGGCATCTTTTGAGCTAAAAAGTCTGACAGTGGAGCTTCCGCTTGGTCCAGCGGTATAATGTACGATAATACTATCCGGTACCATTGTAGAGTTTCTACTATAGCTTGTAGCTTCTACAAAGTCCACGTTATCTCCTGTTAATCTGTGATTTATTACTTGCATAAAATTATATTATATTGATTGTTAAAATTATTTACATTCCATTTGATATTGCCACTGAGTGTTGTCGCTCCCTATGACTTTGATAGTAATATAGTTAGAGCTGCATTTGAGTGTTGCTTGTCCTGTTCCGCTAACTGGTTTCTTGGTGTTGTACAATTGTTTTTTGCTTGCTCCTGTTCCGCAATATATAATAAGTTGGTCAGGGACAGAGTACATATCCCATTTTATAACAAATGAAGTAGCTTTTCCCACGCTATGCACTTTTATCGTAACTCCTTCTCCTCCAGATTCTTGTGGTGCGTCGCATGGTACCACAGGTGCATCAGGTATTTCATCAGGTACCTCGTCTTCTGTTTCGTCGTCGTCATCTACTACCACAACAGGCGGTGTAGGTGGGTCTGGCTCTGCTTTTCGTATAGCGAGCGGAATGTCACGTTTAGAATTAGCTGTTACCAGGTCACCAAAAAGTTTATTGCTAATAGTAGTATTATTAGGTATATACCCTGTTTTTGTTGCTGCGATGCTTACTTTGTCCGTAGCTAATACTCCTGCGACCATAAATTTGCCGTTTGCATTGCTGTATTCGGGCGTAGGTCTTGCTACTCCGTTTACAGTTATGGTGTTAGTAACTCCTGCGAGTCCGCTTGCGCCATCAGTGTCTCGAAATTCTACATCTTGCAAAGTAGCTCTTAGATATAATACTCTTTTATCATCGTCTAATTTGATAAAATTATCTGCTATTGTTGTTACGCTGGTGTCATTATAAAAAGGTTTTTGAGCTTCAATAGTTATTTCTTTTATAATATGCACGCTTGCAAATTCTCCTTCTCCTACGACACTTGCATATCCGTTGACATTAGTTTTTACTGTTTGCACAACTTTTCCATCTATGACTAAATTAGCCGTGGCGTTTGGTATCGGTTCATTAGTATTTAAGTCTCTGACAACAAACTTAATCATCTTTTTAACGGGGACGAGTTCTAATTTTCTTTTAGGGTCTATGTCTCCGTACAAAAGCCGGGCATCACCTTTTATTGTGTCGTTTTCGTATCCGTAGCATCTGGCAATAACTGTTACTTCTCCACAATAAGGGAAATCTTGTAGCGGTATTAATCCGGCAGGGTCAGTTTTGCCGTTCCAGTTATTTTCTTTATCATAAGATTTTCCGGATGCAGTTACGTCGGCATTTGGTATTGGTTGCTCGTCATCCATGTCTGTTACAAAGAACTCGTATTCGTAGGTACGATTGGCGAGTTCTGCTGTCAATTTTTTCTCGTTTTTTAAGCTGTGAAACGTAGGCATCAGACTGTCTACCATGTAGCAGTCGTTGGTAGCCAGGATATTTGCACGAGTTCCGGCAAAGATAATTCGGGAATAAAGCGTATAACTAATATCTTCAAAAACGATGAGTCCATTTTCATCAGTAGAACCTCTCACAATAATTGTGTCCGAGCTAAAAAACTCGCTTTTTTTGAAGTTAAAAAGCTGTTTATCTAAGTATGTCATCTCCACATAAGTATCTGGTAGCAATTTTTTCTCAAAAATATCTACGGTCTCAATATGCACATCTTTGCTGCATTTAATTAACAAGAGCAAAGGCAACAACAGAAGCAATAGCCACAAAAGTTTTTTTCGGTTGCGTCTCCTGAGGTGGATAACATACTCTGTTGTTTGCTCGGTATATGTAAAATCTTTATCTTCTCCCATTTTTTTAAATATTAGTTATTATACTTCAATTTTATAATATCTTCATTGTTAGATATTTAATGTCCGCTATTATCTTTTTTCTCTCTAAGAATAGTATCTTTGTGGAGTTCGTTAAAATTAGGAATTTCTCCACTCACGTAGGCTTCTACCATTGCTTGTCGGAGATTAACTTCGGCTTCTATCATGTTAGCATGTGCGTGCAACTCGTGTATGTGTGCGATAGTTTTTTCTTCTTCTAATTTTAGTTCTGTTTTAATATCTTTACCAATTTTCAAGTCGAAGATAGAAATTTCGAGCAGTTCGTATGCCGAGTTGTCATCAATTTCTGCTTCTTTAAGATTAGAAGCGAGTATAGTTTCTTTATCTTTATCTGAGCAGTTTTCAGGTATTTCAAGTTGTCCTTTTATTTTCTTAAGGATTCGTTTAGAAATAAGTGTCAATTTTTCCAGTACTTCCAAGTGATTTTTACAGTTTTCTATTTCGTAAATCAAGGACTCGTTAATACGTTGGAATATAACATCTTCTTTGAATCCGCTAAAAATTTTATCAATTCGCGCTTTCCAAGTAACGAAGACTCTTGGAGTCACTTGTATTCCTTCTTTGGTAATAATCATTTGCGGCGGTTCTACCTCTATCATAAGCGGTTCTACGGTCATTCTCAACATTTTAATAAGGTCTAATTCTTTGGAACATTCTATTTCGCTTGCCAATCCGAAGCTAAGTTTAATTCCTCCGGCATTAGCATTGAAGACTGTTTTAATGAGGTCAAGGACTTTACCTTTCTTTTTAAAATGTTTTTCTATTTCAGCACGTTGGAATCCTGCATCAGGGAAGTCGCGAATGAACTTGAGTGAGTTGACGAGGTCTATCAAGTCGTTTGAAGATGTTGTCATTGAGACGAGATAGTCTTTATTAAGGTCTAAGCTATTTTTCTTAATAACCACTAATGCGTTGATATAATTTAAAACATCTCCTCCGGTGAGTAAGTGATAGTCCATAAGTTCGGAGAATTCCATGTTGAGGTCGTTCTTGCGCGCAATTATGGTTGCATTGACAAGTTTACCGATTGCATTTCCGCTAATGTTTTGATGCAATAAATCTTCTTGCTCAATATAAACTCCGGCTTTTTTAGCTTTGATAAGATTATTGACAAGTGCTTCGAAGTCGTCGTCTTTAAGGGTATAAATATCAAGAGCTTGTAGATGCAATTCTACATCTGACTCGTGTGAACGTATCATAACATTAACAATTTTGTCCACGTTCTTACCGGCTTTATGTAGTTCGAATAGAATATTTTTAGAAATTCTGTAGCTTAGCATATAATCTTTTGACAAAGATAGATTTAACTTGAGTCGTTCTTCTTCGGACAAATAAATATTAGCTTTTTTTGCTCTGATAAGCGAGAACAATATTCTTTCAGCTTCGTCGTCTTTCAAGCTGTGTTTAATGATGTCATTACAAACGAGGTCTACTCCAGATTTTAAACTTTTAATCAAAATATCTGCGAATTTTCTTCCTGAGTTGCCTTTTTTGAGATGAATCAAATAAGAGGATACCGGAACTGCGAGTCCTGAATTATTTAAGTCTATAGATACTTCCACGTATTCATCAATATTAAACCCTTCGTTATTGACTTTTAACAAGTTATCAAAAGACAAATCAAATTCAGAGGTTTTACATATCAATAATATATTAAAAAGTTTATCCAGGTCATTAACCTTAGTCACATAAGCAACTATATTACTAACCGATGCAGTTAATCCGAATTTAGCACATTTGAGTTTAAAATCAAGGACTTCATGTTTTTTTTCTTCCGTTAAAGCTTTGTAAGCATCAGAGAACGCTGTCTCCTTAGTAGATTTTTCCTTAATCTTAATTTCGTCTTTTTCTTTGGGGATTTTAGAATATTTGTAGACTATAAAGACCGAAAATGCTACGAGCAACAAAATTATCGTTATATATATAATATTTTCCATATCATTATAAAAAAATTAAGATAATAAAAAAGACTATTTTAAATTTTCATTTTTGTTTGATGATTTAGTAATGGAGTCTCGCATGTTAGTGTCGGCTTCAATGTTCTTCATGTTGTAATAGTCCATGACTCCGAGATAACCTTTTCTAAACGCTTCTGCCATAGCTTTAGGGACTTCGGCTTCTGCTTCGATGACCATTGCACGTTTTTCTTGTGCGAGAGCTTTCATTTCTTGTTCTAATGCTACTGCCATTGCTCTTCGTTCTTCGGCTTTGGCCCGTGCTATTTTCAAGTCAGCTTCTGCTTGGTCTGTTTGTAACATTGCGCCTATATTTTTACCTATGTCAATATCAGCGATATCAATAGATAATATTTCAAAAGCTGTTCCTGCATCTAATCCTTTAGAAAGCACTGCTTTAGAGATGAGGTCGGGATTTTCCAGTACTATTTTATGGTCAATCGACGAGCCGATAGAAGATACTATTCCTTCGCCTACTCTCGCAAGGACGGTAGCTTCTCCTGCTCCTCCTACGAGTTGTTTGATATTTGCCCGCACCGTAACTCTGGCATTAGCTATTAATTGAATGCCATCTTTAGACACTGCGGTGACCGGTGGCGTCTCTATAACTTTGGGATTAACCGACATCTGTACCGCTTCGAAGACGTCTCGTCCAGCGAGGTCTATAGCGGTAGCCATCTTAAAATTAAGTGCTATGTTAGCTTTATCTGCTGAGATTAAAGCACTTACAACATTAGCTATTCGTCCTCCGGCAAGGAAATGAGCTTCAAGTTCATCTCTATTGAGAATGATTCCGGCTTTAGTGCCTGTGATTAAAGCTCGTACTATAACTGAAGGTGGTACCTTTCGCCATCTCATCAAGATGAGCTGTACCAAAGATATTCTAACTCCAGAGATTACCGCCGAGAACCATAATCCTATTGGTACGAGATATAAAACCACTGCAATAGCGACAAACGACACTACTACTATTCCTACAACTGTTTGTGGATCCATAATTTTTAAAAATTAATTTATATTGATTTAACTGTAATTTTATTTCTATATACTTTAACAACTTCTACTTCCGTATTTTCATCAATTATTTGATTTCGTGCTTCGGCTTCATATTCTGCTCCGTTTATCATTACCTTTCCCATAGGAGCCAGACGCGAGATGCTAATTCCCTTCTCGCCTATTTTGATTACGGTTTCAAGGTCTTCTCTAACCGAAGAATCTATTTCTGCCTTCAAACTCAACTTTTTCCACGTATCAAAACGGAGAGCGAAGACAAAAAACAATCCGGTTGTGACCGTAGCAGTGACAAGCGTGATGTGTCCGGTCATCGCGCCAAATTCATAATAAGACAAAACAACTGCTCCTATCATAGTAATAAATCCGGCTATTCCAAAAATAGACAGTCCGGGTATGACAAAAAATTCGAGGAACAGAAGCACAATTCCTGCGAGAACGAGTAAAACAACTACCAATATAGACATCTTATAAATATATTAAATTTATGCAAATGTAAAAAATATTTTATAAAAACAAAATATTTTTATTTAATCCGTTATTTTTTTCGCCTCAGAGAGAGTTATTCGGGCTGTCCCTTTGAATGCGACAATAAATCGGTCGCTGACTCCGAGCTTACTTAATTCGTCTGACAATTTTGATACTTCTGTAAAAGTCTTACAACTACCTATTGTATAAGCAATTAAATTATCAGCGGTTGTATATTTATCAAATTTATATTTGTCTTTGATATTTGGAAATTTGTCATACATAGATTTATCTGTTGGGTCAACAATATATGCTCCGATTTGAACTTTATAAATTATTTTATTATCGGCACTTTCTACTTCTTTTGTTTTTGACTTTTCTTTATCAGTTACTCCTACTTCGTAACCATCTTTAAAAGCGGTAACATAAGCATCGTCGTACCCTAATTTCTTTATTTCTAATAGTTTGACATTTGCTTCGTCTAATGTTTCATACGTTCCGACTAAGTATCTTGTTAATTTGTTCTTAGTTTCAAAAGTATAAATATTAGTTAGTCCATTCAATTCTTTTTCTGTTTTTGGGACAGAAAAGGCGGCGAACTGAACCAGATAAGAAAGATTTTTAATATCTGCCACATTCTTAGCTTTTACAATATTAAGGTCAGCATCTTTAGATTTATCTTTTTTTACTTCGTCCTTTTTAGTTTCATCTTTTTTAGTTTCATCTTTAACTACAACTTCTTTTGGTGCATAAGTTTGTCCATTTATTTTTGCTTTTTCTTTCAAAATTTGTTCGTTATATGCTTCATTTTTTACAATTTTAGGTTTAGCTGTAGCATAAGTAGTTCGTTTGCCATCAACATAGGCAACAATATAAGCATCACTATATTTAGGTTTTATTTTTTCAAGGGCAAGCTCGGCGGCTTCATAGGTTTGATATTCTCCTACCATAACTCTAATCAATTTGTTATCTTTAAATTTATCTACCGTTATAGGTTCAAAATTCTTATATTCTTTTATAGGTAACATATCTTTAAATATACCGCATTGCACCTTAAAATAAGTACCTTTTTTATCTTCCAACTTTTTCAAATCGGGATTCTCGGAATCATAGTACCAGCTTGATTCATAAACATATTTATCATCTTTTTTGGTTTCGTCTTTCTTTGTATCATCTTTTTTGGTTTCGTCCTTCTTTGTATCGTCTTTCTTGGTTTCGTCTTTTTTAGGTTCGTCTTTTTTATAAATATCAGCTGTTGCTTCGTCTTGCGTAAACAAGAAGTTATCAGTGACATCGCTGACTAATAAATTAAAATAAGTACTTATAGCATTTTCGCAATTTTGCAATGCAATTAATTGAAAATTAAGTATTTTTAGTCGTTTTAAGTATTCGGTTTCATCATTTTTAGCTGTTAGTTCGGTTTCCGCTATTTCAGAATATACATAATATTTATTAGCCAGATTTTCATAATTTAATCCTTTTTTCAAAAGGTCGGCACTATCTTTTCTGACGTCGTTCATTTTATGAGTATATAATTTGTAAAGTTGTTTATTAGCGATGATATAATTTTGCAGTTCGTAATTTTTATTTTCAAAATAAGCGGCTTGATTTTTAGTAGCTTCTTCGGTTAATTGGCGTTTTTTAACGAAGTTAGTTTCAGTTTCCATCGCGGCAGATTTTTCCGAGCATATATTATAATGTTCTTCGGCAATAAGATTGTATTCTTTCGCTTTCGTTTCTAATTTCTTTATCTCTGTTACAGTATCTTTTTCTGTTTTTGAAAGTAGAAGTTTTTTAAAAAGTATTTCGCGTTTTGAGAAGTACAAATTAGGGTCATTATCTTTGTTATAATAAGAAATTTCCACCACTTTTGGCGGGGTTATTTTTTTAGTATATAATTTTTGAACAGTGTCAATAATTTCTTTGTCGTCATAAAATAGTCCGAAAGATAGTTCTTGTAGAAAAATAGCTTTATCTTGATATTTACATGCGGACACAATTTTTTCTAAGTTTTTAATGTCTTGATTTTTGTCTACCGCTACTCTTATAAGATATGATGTGTCGTAATTCATTGTATAAAGCATCATTAAGCTGTCTTTTAAAGCCACGAGATTATTTTCTAATTTAAAAGAAGAAAGTTTTTTATTATAAATAGTATAAATAGTCTGATTAGCATCTACGAGTTGTTCGGTGGCGTCGTATCCGTACTTGAGAGTTTTCTTAAGATATGCTTCTGACTTTTTAGTAGCTGTTTTGATTTTTTTTGGGTCTTTGGTCAGAGAAATATATTTCTGATATTCAAGATAAAGTTTATAATATTTTTGGTATTCAAGCATCGTCTTTTGCGCCTTAGTTCGTTTTTTATCTGCGGTTTTGAGAGTTTTTCTTTCTTTGGCATCAAAAGCTTTTTCGTAATAGCTTCTTGATTTTAAAGGTGTTATATCTTTTTGTGAGAAAGAAATAGAAAACAGTCTCCACGGGGAGGCTATCGTAAAATTAGTGCAAAGAACTAATATTAAAATAATTATAAGATTTTTTGAAATTTTCATAATCGCTGATTTTTTAGTTTGTCGTTATAATAAAAAGCAAAGTTGCATTAAATTTTACAAAAAACAAAAATAAAAAAACTTTTTTTTGTTTTTATTTTCATTTTATATCTTTATTGTTTATCAATTATTTTTTTTGCTTGCTTGATAGATATCCACCCTGTGGCTCCGCTAAATATTGCTGTCAGTGCGGCACCGATGTCGTCAGTTTGTCCGAGCAGAGGCAAAATATCTGGAATCAAATCTATTGGATTGACAATGTACAACACCAATAGTCCAGTAATAAAATATGCGGCAATACCAAATACTTTTAAGAATATTTTTCGCATCTTGCTTTGCGGCAGTGCGAGTAATATCAAAAATAAAGCAAATAGTATCGCATTGGCAATTACAAATATCTTAGCAAATTCCCAAAAGTTTTCCATGTTTTTAATTTTTAATTGTTCTTGCTAAGTTTAGGGTTGTTGATGTGGCGATTTTTATCTCGGTTTGTTTTCTTTGCCAGATTCTTGTTTATTGCTTCAGTGAGGTCAATATTTGTTTGATTGGCGATACAGACGATGACGAAGATGACATCTGCGAGTTCGTCTGCGAGGTCTTCTTCTTTATCGGTTTCTTTATAAGATTGTTCGCCGTATTTTCGTGCCATTATTCTTGCGACTTCTCCCACTTCTTCCATCAAAATGGCTGTATTTGTAAGTTCGTTATAATATCGGACTCCGTATTTTTTTATCCAGTTGTCCACTAATTCTTGTATTTCTTTCAAATTCATAAAGTAAAATTTTAGTTACAAATATAAAAAAGAAATTAACAAAATAAAAAAATAAAATAAAAGAAATAAATAGTTATTATTTTTTAATTATTTGTAAAATTTTGTAAATTTGTATTTTAATTATATATTAGTCGGCAAATAGAAAATAAATTAATAAAATGAAAGAACAGTATTTTTTAATAGGAATAGGCGGCACCGGTATGCGATGCTTGGAGTCGTTTGTGCATACTGCTGCTATGGGCATGTACGATAACACAGAGATAAATATCTTGGCTCTTGACACTGACTTAGAAAATGGTAATTTCAAACGACTTACCGAGCTTATAGAAGATGGCTATTTAAAATTAAAAGGTTTTAACAAAAATCATTATCCGCTTGCAAATACTTTTTTTAGTGCCAAAATAAACTTCTTCCGTTTTTCTCCGGACTATTCAGATGCAATAAAGACTGGTCGTTACTCGTCAATTTCAAAATATGCGTATTCTTCGCAAGCCGAGAAAGACTTGTCGCAATTGTTGTTGACCGAAAATGTTCGCGATTTTGATTTGAAACATGGTTATCGTGCGCAAACTCATCTGGGTTCGATGCTGATGTATCACGCTATATTAGAAGAAGTTAAAAAGAATCCGCAAGGCAGTTTGTCCAAGTTTATACAAAATATTTATGATGCCAGCGAAATAGGTGCAGCAAAAGTCTTCGTCTTAGGTTCGGTCTTCGGTGGCACCGGCGCTTCGTCAATACCAATTATACCAAAGGCATTTAACGCTGCCATCGGCGAACTCAATCAGGGCAAATCATTGAGTAAAGCATATTTTGGCGCCGTTTTACTCTCTTCTTATTTCAAGTTCAATGCTCCGGATGACAGTTTGAAGAGTCGTCAGAAAATAGTTGCAAGTTCAAAGAACTTCGCCATGAACTCGCAAATAGCGATGATGTTTTATAATGAAGACAAAACAGTGAAAACTACGTATCAAAAGTTTTATATGTTGGGGACAGCAAGCAACGATTTTGAGACGCCGCAAGAGTTCAACGAGACAATAACCGGAGGATTAAAACAAAAAAATGACTGTCATTATATAGAACTACTCTCCTCGTTAGCTGCTTATGACTTCTTTCAATCTACCGGCGACGAGTTGGACAAGATAAAAAAAGAGAAACGCGAAGTTCAATATTATTATCGCGCTCTTCGTTCCGATGGTCGTTTGGAGTTCAAAGATTTTGTCCGACCTGACAAAGTAAAAGAGTTTGCCAGAAAATTTGCCATGCTAATTGCTATGTCCTTCTTAGTATATCCGGAGCATACCGATTTTTTTGCTTCTGCACAGTCGGGCTTGCTTTCAAAAAACAACATCTCCGGTTACGAAGACATAGACCCTCAGGAGGTTGCGTCTTTGAAAAAATATTTTGGCTATTTTCATTTTCAATTAGACTCGCAAGGAAATATAATAGACAATTGGCTTCGTCAGATTCATCGTTCTGCCGGCGGTCAGGATAGATTTCTTTTTCATGCCGAGCTTTTTGGAATTTCTAATATCAAAGAATTAAAGAAGTTTGAATTTAATAAAAAGCTTTTCCGCACAAACGAGGAAGATATAGATAAGCATCAGTTCTCTACCGGTCTCTTTGGGTCGGCATTTGACTCATTCAAGAAAGAATTTGTGCGCAAACAAGATATACAAACTATCACTAACAAATCGGAGAAACTAATAAAGCGCATGTATGATACATTGCTGACGATATATGAATTTCCAACCACTTAATTATTAGGTTATGAAAAAAATATTCGCATTTATAATATTATTTTTATTTACTAAACTCATTTCGGCACAAGAGTTTACCGATTTAGACAAAGCTCTGGCAACTCCCGAATTAGTGGAGCATCTTAGTCTGGAGTCAAAAAAGCTATATACTCTTACCACAGAGATAAAAAAGTTTGTGAACTTAAAAAAGCTCTCTCTGGTTGACAATAATTTGACCGTTCTGCCTGCCGAAATAGGCGAATTGAAAAATTTGGAGGAGCTCTATCTTGATAATAATAATCTCGTCTCGTTGCCACCGGAGCTAAGTGGACTATCTAATTTAGAAATATTGAGCATAGCCAACAATAAATTGAGTTCTTTACCAGAGGAGATAGGTAGTTTAATAAAGCTAAAATACTTGTTTTTATCGGGCAATAATCTTTCTATTTTACCAAAGAGCTTAGGACTTCTCACACGGTTGAAATATGTAGATCTTGGCGCCAACAATTTATCTACTCTGCCTGCCGAGATGGAGACTTTAGAGTCCCTAAAAATGTTATATCTTGATAATAACAAGTTTACCGAAGTGCCTGATGTATTGAGCAAGCTTGCATTGTTGCAGCTTCTCATTATGGATGATAATTCTATAACCGAGATAAAAAGCATCAATACCGGTATGGTGACGCTTGAAAATCTCAGTCTGGCTGCCAATGGCATCACTACAATATCAGAGGACATTTCCAATCTTTCCAATCTTAGGTACTTGAATATAAGTAAGAATAAGATAAAGAAGCTGCCTATTCAAATAAGTTATTTACCACGCGTAGAGTTCATAGATTTTTCAAGTAATAAAATCTCAGAGATTCCCAAAGAGATGGTAAACCTTAAAACTTGCACAGATATAAACTTCTCAAACAACAATATAAAACAGGTGCCTGAAGAATTTAAGTATTTTACAAGTCTGAAAAATCTGGGACTCCAAAATAATCCGTTGCAGTCTGTTCCTTCAATAAAATCGTATAATATCTATTAGAATAGTTAAACATCTGATATACAAACACATGACAATATTTCTTTTTATTATTTGATAATAAGAATATTAGTAAAAAAAAGATTTAATTACTTAATTAAAAAAAGATTGAAAATATTTTTTTATATATAAAAAAAATTTTACTTTTGCCCTACGTTAGTGGAAAAGCAAAGCGATTGCGTCTCTAAAAAATAAAAATAGTATTTAGAGAAAAAAGTTGTTAAAATGTTTTGTGTTATAAATTAATAACTTATCTTTGCGTCCCTAAATAATTTTATTTATAGAATTCAAAAATTTTAAAAACATGACAAAGGCAGACATCGTAAATGAAATTGCAAAAAGCACTGGTATTGAAAAGTCGTCCGTGCAAATAACAGTAGAGGCATTTATGGAATCTGTAAAGGATTCCTTAGTTCTTAATCAAAATGTTTACTTAAGAGGATTTGGAAGTTTTATCGTTAAAAAGCGAGCGCAAAAAACCGCCCGAAACATATCTAAAAAGACGACGATAGTAATTCCAGAGCATTTTATTCCTTCTTTCAAACCATCTAAATCTTTTGTAACTCACGTAAAGAATAACATTAAAATATAAGGAGAATAAGCTATGCCAAGTGGAAAAAAGAGAAAAAGACATAAAATGGCGACTCATAAGAGGAAGAAACGCCTAAGAAAGAACAGACATAAGAAGAAAAATAAGTAAGCATTGTTTTTAAGATAAAAAGAGCCGCTGGCTCTTTTTATTTTTGTTTTTTTTATTTTCATATTTTTTAAGATTAAATCAAGAAGAATTGTGACAAGAGATTTAGTTATCAGTGTAGTAGATAGTATTAATACTATAGCGCTGTTAGAAAATAAACAACTCGTAGAGATACATAAAGAAAAAGTAAATAGACAATTCTCCGTAGGAGATATTTACTTGGGAAAGGTGAAAAAAATAATGAACGGACTAAATGCAGCATTCATTGATGTAGGATACGAAAAAGATGCATTTTTGCATTACTTAGATTTGGGACCACAATTTCAATCGTTCAGTAAGTACGTACACTCGTCAATAGAAGCCCCGAAAAATACACCGCCGCTGCAAAGCTATAATCTTTTGCCGGATATTAACAAGTTCGGCAAAGTGTCGGAGGTACTGACTCCCGGACAAAAAATACTCGTGCAAATAGCTAAAGAACCTATTTCTACGAAGGGTCCAAGACTCACATCGGAAATTACGGTGCCGGGCAGGAATATTGTAATGCTCCCATTCTCAGACAAAGTCTCCATCTCACAAAAGATAAAATTTAAAGAAGAACGAGATAGACTGCGTGAACTAATTATGAGCATCAAGCCGCGAAACTACGGGGTCATAGTCAGAACAGTAGCCAAGAACAGAAGAATAACTGCATTAGATGCCGAGATGAAAGAATTGGTGGAAAAATGGGAAAACGCTGTACGAAGTCTCGAACATGCGAAAGCCCCTAAGCTCATGCTTGGAGAAATAGATAGTACTTCCGTATTTTTACGAGATATTTTGAACACTACATTCAACAGCATTACCATAGATAATGTAGGGATTTATCATGAAGCAAAAGAATATATCAGCTCTATCTCTCCGGAATCGGACAAAATATTAAAACTTTACAGTGGCAAACAGGCAATATTTGAACATTTTGGAATAGATAAACAAATAAAGACGTTATTCGGAAAAACAGTAACAATAAAAAACGGCGCTTATTTAATCGTAGAACACACAGAAGCATTGCATGTCATAGATGTGAACAGCGGCAATCGTTCCAACAGCGCCATTGACCAAGAAGCTAACGCCTTAGATGTCAATCTGGCTGCAGCCACCGAGATAGCACGTCAGCTGAGGCTTCGCGACATGGGAGGTATTGTAGTCATAGATTTTATTGATATGCACAACCCTAAAAATAAGAAGGATTTATTCGTGAAAATGAGAGAAGAAATGAGCAATGACCGAACAAAACATAGTATATTGCCTCTCACTAAGTTTGGACTGATGCAAATAACCAGACAACGAGTACGTCCGGAAATGAACATAGAAACACTTGAAACCTGTCCTACATGCGGAGGTACAGGAGAAGTAACCCCCAGCATACTCTTAATAGACGAGATAGAATCTAACTTAAAATATCTCGCCGAGGAAAAAAAAATCCCTAAAATGTACTTGAAAGTGCATCCATTTGTGTACGCATACCTAAGGAAGGGATTATTTTCTACTGCATTTTGGTGGAGACGCAAATATAAAGTAAAGCTAAAATTAGTGGAAGATAACACACTTAATTTTTTGGAATATACGTTCTTAGATGTAAATAATGAAAAATTAAAATACTGATAATTATGAAAAAGATTATTTTTTTAGTAATAGTTATATTTATATTTAAAAATATTTCGGCACAAACTGTCGATGGAGACCCTAACTATGGCATTTATAGTAAAAATGCCGATGTCTCTCCGTCTGGAAAGCAGTTCACCACTGACGGATTTACTATCAAACAGAACAAGAAGCAAGAGAAGAACTATAAAAAACAGAAAAATTTTTCACTCACATGGGAAGAAAAAGCGCTCATATATCGTAGAGACAATCCGGATCCGAATTCTCCATTGACAGCCGCCGAGCAAATTAGAATCAAAAAAATAGAAAAAAAGCAGAAAAAATTAGATAAACTAAAAGGAGAGTTCAAATTAGACAGCGCAACAAATAAACAGATGTGGACTCCGAGCAAGAAGACTAACTATAATCCGTTTAGCTACATGCGTTTACCTAAGAAAAAGGCAAGTGACGAAGTAGCAGATGCCACACGAGGCGAGACAAAAGATATGTCCAAAGAACAAAAAAAACTTGTCAAGATAAATAAAAAATATGGTTTAGACAGCTTGGAGCGAGATGCCAAATTTAAAGCACAAAGTGGATTTCCTATCACAGCATACCAAGAGATTTTGTACAAGCGTGCTATAAAAAAAGAAGCTCTATTGAAAGAGAAGACAAAAAAAATTCATCTGCAAGCAATATATGACATGCAAGACAAATCAACACAAAAGATGATGAAAGAACGTGCCAAAGAAAACAAGAAACGCGACAAAAAAAGAAGCAGAAACTTACTATTCAGAAAAATACGTGCTTACATAACCTTCTGGAACTAATAAACAATTAATCAAATTTTAAAAAGCAAAATAATTTTACTAATTGATTTGTAACCACATATAAAGATATAAAAATTATGTAAATCTATGTTTCTATGTGGTTTTATGAATAATTTACACGATTTTAGATGATAAACGTGTAAAAATATGGAAATCTAAACATTGATGGCAACTTGCCAAAGTTTTAATTACGAAACAATTACATAAGAATAAAAGTTAAAATTAGGCATCTTTCATAACCGCTTAAAAGTAGTTTACACTTTTTTCTTTGCGAA
>DYQJ01000057.1 GCA_020719345.1 Draconibacterium orientale
TATATGAAAAATCAGTAAATTTGAATTTTGGTCACTATTTTTATACGCTACCTATAAATTAAGACAAAAAATTTTTGATTTTAAATTTGTTAATGGTTTTATTTTTTCTTCGGTTAATTTTTCCGGTACTTCTAAATCAAATCAATTTCCTATATCAATGATAATTTGGAAATTAAATGAAAATATAAAAATTGAAAGTCAGAAAATAAAATTGGATATTTTTAATGCAGATATTGAAAAAACAGGAATAAAAATAATTGAAACCATAGATAAAAGCAAACTACTAAGTAAATGGATAAAGCGACCTGCCGCAACAATCAAATTTCCTCCCTTTGGAACCGCAATTAGTGTAAAAGAAAAAAATATAGACAGACGAGATCGTATTTCAAAAAACTTCCTATTATCGCTAAGAATTAGCGGTAATACACTTCAAAGCCAGAACGCAATTTATTTTTTCTCAGGTACATCAGTAAGTGCAGGTGGAATTTCTATAACACCGGAGAATTTTGAAAAAGCAATGGTAATTCATGCTGTTATGCACATTCCAAAAGACAATTGGTTAATTCATTCAGACCAATTTTTACAGCCACACGACAAATTAACAAATGAATTTATTTTTGATTGTGTTCTATGGAATTTGTTTAGTAATTCTAATCAAACTGCAGCAATCAAAAATGTTGTTTACGAAAAAGAAACGTATCAAATTCATAATCAGTTTTTTCCATTCTTAATAGCAGAACTAAAAAAATGGAAATCGACAGACAGCGAAATTTCAATTTCAATGGCAAAGGACGAAGACAGATTTTTATCTATTTGGTTGAAAAATAAAGAATTATCAACCGAAAGCCAGCAATTATTAAACAAAGGCAGAGAAATTTATAAATTTTATTTTGAAAATCTAAACCAATTAAGAACACCAAAATACAAAATTGAAACATGGGACGCCGGCTGGTGGCAAATAAGAAATGCTCTAACAGATGTAAACATGGCAACTGACTTATTCAACGACTTAAAAGAATTACATAATAAACTACGTGAAAAATTGCTCCCACAAATTTACGAGTTTGGATTTTTAACATTGTAAAACACATATTTAATATATTATTCATTAATTAATTAAACTGATATCATGAAATACAAAGTAATAATTTTGTTGATAATATTTTCTTTAATCATAAATTTATTCTCTTTCAAAGAAGGACATGATTGGGGCGGAGACTTTGCCGGTTACATAAAACAGTCGCAAACAATAGCCGATAATTCGTTTGACGAGTTAAACGAGCATATCAAACGAACCGACTTTATTTTATATTATCCTTGGGGATTTCCTATGCTGCTGACACCGGTGATAAATAATTTTGAAAAAGATATAAAAATACTAAAAAGATATAACTATATATTTTTTATCTTATCAATGCTATTTATTTATCTGTACTTTAAAGACAACAATAAAGAATTTGCACTGATTTGTGTTTTACTTATATCGGTAAATCCTTATTTCTGGAACTTTAAAAATAATATTTTATCCGAGTTTGCAAGTATGTTATTTACATATATCTCGTTGTTTGTCATTGATTTGATATATAAAAAGAATTTTAAAATCGCTTACAATATAGAGCAAATATTATTAGGAATTATAATTTTTCTTACTTTTAATATGCGAACTCAAAATATTGCTTTGTTGTCAGCACTTGCCGTTTATCAATTATATCTCTACAAAAAAGACATTTTAAAACTCGCAAATATGATAAAATTAGCGATACCATATATCACTTTTGTGTGCTGTTATATTATTTTTAAGTTCATCAACCCGGTTGTATCTCCAAGTGCATATCCGTTATCCGTAATTTATACCTTTTTTGAGACTGCACAAAACAACATAGGTTATTTAACGACCGTCTTTTCCGAATTATTTAAAAAGCTGTCTTTTTTCACAGCATTTCCTGAAGTTATGACAGGTATGTTTTTGTTATTATTTATTATAGGTCTGGTCTCGGATATTAAATCTAACATATTGCCATTGGCGTTCTTTGTCTTTTCTTTTGTCATATTGCTTGCGTGGCCCTTCAATCAAGGATTACGTTTTTTAATATCATTAGTTCCCATATTTTTTTATTATAGTATAAAAGGATTATCCGAATTAATAGAAAAATTTAATCTATTGCATCATAAAAAAATATTCTTATCTATCATCGGTATCATCGTCTTGGCGTCTTTCAAATCTATCGTTATGTTTTCTATCAATCTTTATAAAGACGAAACCATCGTCGATGGTCCATATACCAAAGAAAGTATAGAAATGTTTAATTATATCAAAGAAAATACTGCCACAACAGACCGTATAGCATTTCATAAACCCAGAGTAATGCTCTTATACACAGGACGCGATGCAGTTTTTATGCTTAATAAGGAAGATATAAAAAAGGCAAATTATTTTGTAAGTTACAATTATGGAGGTAATGAAGTTATTAATTCAGACTCGCTTGTCAAATTAGATTATCTATTAACTTTTGAAAATGAAAGTTTTAAAGTCTTTAAAATTGACAAATAAGCAAATTATTAACACTTTTCCAGAGTATAAAAGCTCTGGAAAAAGTTTTAAAAAGATTAGTTAAAAGCTTCTATTGAATTTTTAATTATCAGTATCGCTTCTTCTATTTGTCCTTCGGTGATGACAAGTGGAGGTGCAAAGCGTATGATATGGTCGTGTGTAGGTTTTGCAAGTAGTCCGTTTTCTGCCATTTTCAAACATACATCCCACCCTGTTTTGCCGTTCTTAGGTTTAATAACTATTGCATTTAAAAGTCCTTTGCCTCTAATTAGTTCTATCATCTCTGATTTTATTTGTGCTACGCCTTCTCTAAACATTTTACCGAGTTTTTCTGCTCGTTCGCAAAGGTTTTCATCTTTAACAACATTCAGTGCTGCAATAGCGACCTTAGCTGCAAGCGGATTACCGCCAAAAGTGGAGCCATGTTCTCCCGGCTTGATAGTAAGCATAATGTCGTCATTAGCAAATACTGCCGAAATAGGCATTACTCCTCCCGACAATGCTTTGCCGAGTATTAGAATATCCGGTTTAACTTCTTCGTGGTCACAGGCAATCAATTTTCCAGTGCGAGCAATTCCGGTTTGCACTTCATCTGCTATAAATAATACATTGTGTTGTTTACAAAGGTCGTATGCTTTTTTCAAATAACCTTCTTCAGGCACATAAACTCCGGCTTCTCCTTGAATTGGCTCTACCAAGAAACCTGCTATATTTTTATCTGCTATCAAAGCTTCTTCCAATGCTGGCAGGTCATTGTATGGTATTGTAATAAATCCCGGCGTATATGGTCCATAGTCGTTTCGTGCATCTGGGTCAGTGGACATGGAGATGATAGTAATAGTTCTTCCATGAAAGTTGCCCTCGCAAACGATAATTTTTGCTTCATTTTGCGGTATTCCTTTTACTTTATATGCCCATTTTCTACAAAGTTTTAAGGCGGTTTCATCGGCTTCTGCACCTGAGTTCATCGGTAATAATTTATCATATCCGAAGAACTTTGTAGCAAACTCTTCATATTCTCCTAATACGCTGTTATAAAATGCGCGTGAAGTAAGTGTCAAGCGCTCTGCCTGGTCACGCAATGCTCCAATTATTCGTGGATGACAATGTCCTTGATTGACCGCTGAATAAGCTGATAAAAAGTCAAAATATTTCTTACCGTCTACATCCCATACGTAAACTCCTTCGCCCTGTTCCAAAACTACGGGTAGCGGATGATAATTGTGCGCCCCATACTTATCTTCTCTTGCAATATACTCTTGTGAAGTCATGTTTATAAAATTTATATATTTAAAATTAATTTGACGCGAAGGTAAAAATTTTATTTACATAAAAAAAAATAATTTTGATTTTTTAAAATCCAAAATAATATTCCAATAATTGACGTCTCGCAGCGGCTTTCTTAGTTATATAATCGGTTAAAGTTGTATCTGTGGTATGAAAATAATTAAGATTTTCACCATGAAATATTATTGCGCTATCCGCACTAAGCAAATTGTTGCCTGCACAAAAATATTTTTGATTAGATAACGCATGTTCTATTATAGTAGGAAAAATATCTTTATGCGAACCGGCTACGCTTAAATCAACAACTTTATTTTGTTGATATTCATTAGGTAAATACAAATAAAAAGGAACTGCATGTTTGTCCAATTCACTGCTTTGTGTTGATTCATAAGGAAATAGCGTATAACTGTTGTGGTCACCCGTTGCGGCGACGATAGTATTTTTGGCGAGAGACGAACTTTTTATCTCGTTCATAAATTCTCCGAAACTGTTGCAGCCGTATTGGTAAGCCCGAAAAACTAAATCGGCTATCTCCCGATTAGCTATTATTTTTTGATACAAGCTGTCGTGAATATTTAGTGGATACGGTTTGTAACTCGCCGGTATTTCGTACGGAGTATGATTTGCGGTTGTCAGACAAACAATCAATTTTGGCTTATCACTTTCTTCCGACAATAATTTAATGATTTTTTTATACATAAACTCATCTGCTACTCCCCAAGTCATATCTTCGGCTTCGGAAAATTCATCTAACAAAGCTGCATTGCCTATGAGCTTATCAAAATACAAATTAGGTAACAACTCATTTATATTTCGCCAGTTAATCGCGCCGCAGCTAATAAAAATAGTCTCATAACCCGACTCTTTAAACGGCAGTGCAACCGAAGAATTTTGTTTTACAAATCTGCGTTCAGTATTAGAAATCGTTGGATAACCTATGGAATTGATTAAAATACTCTCTAAACTATAAATTGTTCCGCGAGTGGACGATAAAAAATTCTTGTAAAAATAATCGGTTTTTATATGCTCCTCCATCGCGCCCAGAAGATTTAACTCGTCAGAATGAAAATTTAAAAAATATCCGCCAAAGCTCTCCATCAGAATAAATACTACATTTGGTTTATTTGTCTCTAAAAACTCGTTCTTCGGGGTTGTTTTATACAAATATTCTATATAATTTTTATTGATGCTATCTATTGGAATATCAAGATATTCACTCAATATTTCATTTACAGAGTTGCGACTGTATTTAGATAAAATCTCTTCTTTTGTCAGCTCTTTTTGTGCCTTCATTCTTTCAGATATCGAAGTTTTCAACGCAAATACTCCATTTACGGGCAACAAATTAATAAAGCTGCTTTCCGAAACCTCCGCATCTTCTTCGCTTAGTGCAAAAGACGTTATGTGTCCACGAATGCCTACATAAAATACAAAAAAGACAGTCAATGTTATAAATATTTGTGATATTATTGAAAATTTACGTTGTATATTAATCTCTTTGTACCATATTTTTTTGCTGTACCTAAATATTAAAAAAACTAAGACTGCCAAAATAATTAATACCCGTATCACCGGATGGTCAGTCCATATAGACGTCATGACAGCTTTTGTGTCGTCCTCCAAAAATCCAAAGACTAATACATTGATATGACTCTGAAAATAAGTATAATACTGCTGGTCAATAAATAAAATCAAAACAGCCAATATAGAAGTTACAATAAAAAATATTCTGCAAAATTTGTTTATTATTACTTTTGATTTAGAAGTTTTCAAGATAGAAAAAAATAAAATTACCAGAAGTGGAATGGCGGCTATATAACAAAATATAGCGCTGTCAAATCTAAGTCCCATCATAAAAGCGCTTGGCAGGTCATTATAAAATATTATAACCTCTTCACTGCCAAATCGTATCATGTACGCTAATCGGAAAGCCAAAAAAACAAGCATTAACATCAAATATGTCCGTACCAATTTCAAAACTGCGGACAGAAAAATCTCAAATCTCTCGTTCATAAATATGTTTATTACAAAATTAAATCTCTCATAACACAAAGGTATAAATATTTTATAAAAAGAGTCTTTTTAAAATTAAATTTGTAGATATAATTTTTTTTTTTACTTTTGCACAAATAAAAATATTTACCGTAAGATATTTATAACTATTAAATTTATATAAAAATGAACTACATATTGTATGATGATAATTCGTGGTCTAATCTTTTACCTTTAACATTTACGCGTCCGGTGAGTGAACTCCGCGTGGGAATACTGACATTGCGCGAAAAATGGGAGAAACTTCTTAATTCTAAACTCTCGTATATCACACAAAACTATCTGCAAGATAAATTTTTACGAAAGATAGAAGAGGAAAATATTTTGATAAATTCCTCCGTATTACCAAGCAACGAAATAGTAGGAAAGATTCAACAATTAAAATTAAATGAATGCTTAGTATTTAATAATCAATTTGTTGCTTGCTACATATCCGATAAAATTCTTCCAAATTTTAGTATAAATATTTTAACTAATTTTAAGATTCTTGACCTTACGGCATGTAGATTTATAAAATATCCTTGGGACATCTTTTTACATAATCAAAATGAGATAGCCGCTGATTTTCAATTAATAACCAAATGGAGAAAGACTGCTTCAATAAGTGAGACAAACCAATATTTTAACAAGGAGCGCATTTTTATTGAAGACGGCGCCAAGGTAGAATGTGCCATTTTAAACCCGCAAGAAGGTTATATCTATGTCGGCAAAAATGCGGAAATTATGGAAGGTTCAATAGTGCGCGGCTCTCTTGCCATGTGCGAAGGTGCAGTCTTAAAACTTGGCGCTAAAATTTACGGTGCAACAACATTGGGTCCTTTTGCTAAAGTAGGCGGCGAGGTAAACAATAGTGTTATTTTTGGTTATTCAAATAAAGCGCATGACGGTTTTCTCGGAAATGCCGTTCTTGGAGAATGGTGCAATCTCGGAGCAGATACTAATAATTCTAATCTCAAAAATAATTATTCCGAAGTAAAAGTATGGAACTACAAGCAAGACAAGTTCATACATACCGGATTACAATTTTGCGGACTCTTCATGGGCGATCATTCTAAGACCGGAATAAATACTATGTTTAATACAGGAAGCGTTGTAGGAGTAAGTGCTAATATTTTTGGAGCCGGTTTTCCGCGTTCTTTTATCCCATCTTTTTCTTGGGGCGGTCCCTCCGGAATCCAAGAATACAAACTTAAAGATGCCATAGAAACCGCTACAATGGTAATGAAACGCCGAAAGATAGAAATGTCGGAGATAGATAAAAATATATTTTTGCACATATATAATAATACTTTAAAATATCGTAGTTTTTAATAAATAAAAAGAGAAAATATGTTTGAGAACATGTATGAAGAAGAAGAATTAGATGACAATCAAGACGACATGCAAGACGACTATGAAGAAACGGTCTTCCGTATAGATGCCAACATTGATGATACTATTGAAAATGAGCAGGAAATAGCACAGCATCTCGCTATTTTACCGCTCCGAAATACAGTGCTTTTTCCTAAAGTGGTCGTCCCTATTGTTACGGCGCGTGAAAATACTTTGAAATTGATTAAAGATATTTACCAGAACAAGAAGAATCTGGGATGTGTGGCGCAAATACATTACAAAATTGAAAATCCTAACATCACTGAATTGTATAAATTTGGAACGATAGGACAAATTGTCAAATTATTTGAAACCCCAAACAACTCAAAAACAGCCATTATACAAGGAATAAAAAGATTTAAAATTTTAGAACTGACTCAAGAAATTCCTTATATTATTGCTAAGGTAGAGTTTTTGAAAGATATATTACCACCTGATAACGACAAAGAATTTGAAGCAATTATTGATAATTTAAAAGAACGTTCCATTAAAATAGTAGAACTATCCGACAACATTCCGGACGGTGCAATTCATGGAATAAAAAATATAGATAATTATTCGTTCTTCGTAAATTTTATCAGCAGTAACAGCAACTTAGGCGTAGAAAACAAACAAACGCTATTAGAGATAGATGACCTTAAAGTGCGCGCATTCAAGCTGCTCGAATTTTTAAACATAGAAGTTAAAAAATTAGAGCTAAAATATAATATCAACAATAAAGTAAATAAAGAACTGGACAAACAAAATAAAGAGTACTACTTGAATCAGCAAATTAAAGCCATTCAAGAAGAACTGGGAGACGGAGAAAAATTAGAAATAGAAGAGCTGATGGAGAAATCAAAAAAAATCAAATGGACACAAGAAGCAAAGAACGCATTTGAAAAAGAACTCAAAAGACTCCGCCGCATACATCCTGCGTCACCCGACTATTCTATTCAATTGACTTATTTACAGAACATTACCGACCTGCCTTGGAATACTTTTACCAAAGATAATTTTGACCTCACGCGTGCCGAAAAAATATTGGACAAAAAACATTACGCATTAGATACCGTAAAAGATAGAATATTAGAATATATTTCGGTACTCAAACTGAAAGGAAATTTAAAATCGCCTATCATCTGTTTGTACGGTCCTCCCGGAGTAGGAAAAACTTCGCTCGGAAAATCTATTGCCAAAGCGCTCAAACGAAAATTCACACGCATGTCACTCGGCGGACTGCATGACGAAGCCGAAATAAGAGGACACCGAAAAACTTATATCGGTGCAATGCCCGGACGTATTATTCAAAATATCTTGAAAATTAAATCTGCAAATCCCGTATTCGTCCTCGACGAAATAGATAAAGTAGGGAACGATTTTAGAGGTGACCCATCGTCAGCGCTCTTAGAAGTCCTTGACCCCGAACAAAATAACAAGTTCTACGACAATTACTTAGAAGTAGAATTTGATTTGTCTAATGTTATGTTTATTGCGACAGCCAATCAACTTAGCACTATCTCGCCTGCGCTGTTGGACAGAATGGAGCTCATCAATGTCACCGGATATATTGTAGAAGAAAAAATAGAAATTACTAAACGACATCTTATCCCGCAACAATTGAAAGACCATGGCGTTAAAAATGACCAAGTTATATTTACGGACACCATCATTGAATATTTGATTGACAAATATACCCGCGAATCTGGAGTTCGTTCTATCAATAAAGTTATCGCCTCGCTTATCCGAAAAGTAGCAAAAAATATAGCTTTTGGAAAAGAATATAACAAAGAATTAAATACCGAAGATATAACTACATATCTTGGCTCTCCTAAATTTTTGCGTTCCAAATATATGGGCAATCGTATTGCCGGACTGGTTACAGGGCTGGCGTGGACAGCGGCAGGCGGCGAAATTATTTCTATAGAATCAAGTATTAATCATGGAAACGGAAAACTCTCGCTGACCGGAAATCTGGGTAATGTAATGAAAGAATCGGCTCTCATCGCACTTGAATATATCAAATCGCATGCTAATATACTTCAGCTTAATCCAGCAATTTTCAATCACTGGAATATTCATCTGCATGTACCCGAAGGAGCAGTCCCTAAAGACGGACCCTCTGCCGGAATTACTATGGCACTTTCTATTGCTTCGGTTTTCTCGCAAAGAAAAGTGCGAGAAAATGTAGCAATGACAGGAGAAATAACCCTTAGCGGAATGGTGCTGCCCGTAGGAGGTATCAAAGAAAAAATACTTGCCGCAAAACGTGCCGGAATAACAGACATTATTATCTCTTCTGAAAATAGAGCTGACATAGATGAAATTAAAGATATTTATAAAACCGGCGTCAATTTTCATTACGTAGAAAATATAGAACAAGTTTTTCAAATAGCGCTATTAACTGAAAAAGTAGAGAATAAATTGAATGTAACAATTCCGAAAACCAAACAGAAACGAAAAACAAAAAAATAATATCTAACAAAAAGAATGAACAAAGTTGTTATATATACTGACGGAGCAGCAAAGGGAAACCCCGGAGTAGGAGGGTACGGGGTTGTCATGCTGTACGGTAACTATCGTAAAGAGTTGTCAATGGGATATCGGCTGACTACAAACAATAGAATGGAGCTATTGGCAGTAATAATAGGATTGGAAATGTTGCTACGACCATGCGAAGTAACTATTTATACGGATTCCCAATATGTTGTAAATTCGGTAGAGAAAAAATGGGTCTTTACATGGGAGAAAAATGATTTTAAAGCAAAAAAAAATCCCGACCTGTGGGCAAGATTCTTAAAAGTATATCGTACACATGTAGTTAAATTTATCTGGATACGAGGACATTCTAATATTAAAGAGAACGAACGATGCGACCAATTAGCCGTACAAGCTTCGCAAAGCACTGATTTGCAAGAAGATATTTTTTATGTTAATTCAAAAGATTAAAAAAATATAGGATATGAAAAATAAAATGCTTAATATATTAAAATACAGTCTGTTCGCTACTTTTATTTTTTTTGCTAATTGTTCCACACAAAAAAATACTAAGGTTACCCGAACTTTTCATAATACCACTTCTTTTTATAATATTTATTTTAACGGTTACGAAAGCTATAAAATCGGAATAAAAAATATTAACGATAAGTACGCACATGATTACGAGAAAATTTTACCCGTATTTTTATATTCAGATGCCGAACAACTAAAATCGGGAAGCGCCGAAATGGACATCGCAATACAAAAAGCGGCTAAAGCTATTACTAATCACTCTATTACAACTAAACCTAAATTAAAGAGTAAAGTAAACATGACCGAAAGAGATAAAGAGTTTTATAGCAAATCTGAATTTTGTAAATGGATAGACGACTCGTATCTGCTAATGGGAAAAGCTAACTTTCATACTAAGGAATATCAAAAAGCGATACGCGCTTTTCGTCTGATAATGACACAATTCAAAAAAGAAGAAACACGTTTTGAAGCAATGCTCTGGCTCGCAAAAATTTATATTGAACAAGAAAAATTCGCCGATGCCTTTGATATGCTCGAAGAACTAAAAAACGATGTCAGACATCCCAAAAAACTTGACAAAAATATTCAACTTACGTATGCCGACTTGTACATTCGCCAGAAAAATTTTGAAAAAGCCATTCCTATTTTGTTTACCGCTATCAAAACTTCTAAAAATAAAACCGATAAAGCAAGATACAAATATATTCTCGCACAAATATATGAAGAACAAAACGACCTCACTACTGCCGCCATATATTATAAGCAAGTCATTAAGATGAATCCACCGTATGAGATGGCTTTTAATGCGAAAATCAAACGGGCAACTGCATTTAACGCAGGTTCAAAAGATGCTGCCGAAATAAAAAAGCAGCTCAAAAAAATGCTCAAAGATGAAAAAAATAAAGAATATAAAGACCAAATTTATTATGCCCTCGCTAAAATAGAGTTCAAAGAAAATAACGAAGATAAAGCCATAGAATATTTTAAATCCTCAGTAGCTAACAGCGTTGCAAATAACACGCAAAAAGCAATTTCGTATCTCGCACTCGCAGATATATATTTTGCTAAACCAATGTACTTCCTCGCAGGTGCTTATTATGACAGCACGATGCAAAATCTACCTAAAGATTTTGAAAATTATGAAGAAATATACAACAGCTCTATATATTTGATTGACTTAGTCAAACATCTTACCGAAATACAAAACCAAGACAGCTTACAAAGAATAGCTAAAATGTCGGAAGACGACAGAAATGACTTTATTGATAATATTATTAAGGAACTCACTGAAAAAGAAAATGCTGCAAAAAACGCACTAAACCCTACTTTCGACCCATTAGATGATAACCCAACAGCAACAGGAACAAAATGGTACTTTTATAATCCAACCGCTGTAGCACAAGGAACAGCAGTATTTAAAAAGAAATGGGGAAACAGAACATTAGAAGACGACTGGAGACGAAGTGATAAAAGTATATCTACATCTGATGCCGACATAACTGACCCTGACGCAGATTCTACAATAGTAACGGATAATAAGACGCGTGAATATTATACCCAATATTTACCTCTCAACGACTCGCTAATGGAAATATCTGAAGAATTGATTATTAACTCTTTATTTGCTGCTGCTGAAATTTATTATTCTAAAATAAAAGATTATGAGCAAGCGATTATTACTTACGAAGAACTTATTAGCCGATTTCCAAACAATATTTACATCATAGAGAGCTACTATATTTTATACAAAATGTATCAATCTCTTAATAATACTACGAAGGCAGAATATTATAAAATCCAGATTATTAATAACTTTCCTGACAGTAAATATGCTAAACTACTGCTCAATCCTAATTACTTAGACGAACTGAATTTGATTGAAAATCAAGCTAATATATTATATGATACAACGCTTAATTTATACAAGACAAAAAATTATTTGCAAGTTATTGATAATGCGAACAATGCGTCACAAAATTATAAAGACAGCAAAACGCTACCCAAATTTATGTTTCTAAAAGCAATGTCATACGGACAACTACATAATACTGACAGTCTTAACATCATACTTACTGATTTTGTAACAAAATATCCTAAAGACCAAGCAGTAGAAATGGCAAATGAAATAATCGCCATGATTAAAGAAGGAAAATTTAATATAGATATTTATGAAATGTCTTTCGCTAAGCCACATTATTACGTACTTGCACTAAAGAACGGCGTATATGACTTAAAAACAATTAATTATAAGCTGACAGTAGAAAGCAGTAAATATTCGGAAACGAAAATATTTACATTAGAAGAACATAAACTTAATGACGCCTACTCGCTAATAGTTGTCAAAAGCTTTGAAAATAAAGAAGAAGCGATAGACTTCTACTTAAATATTAAAACTAAATCTCCGATAGCTGATATGAGTGTAGAAAATTTTGAGCATTTTGTTATCTCCGAAAACAATTATACTACTTTTATAGCCGATAAAATTCTGGAAAAATATGTTATGTACTTTAAAAACAAATATTTATAATTACTAATTAAACAATTTTTTAAAACTATGAATCAAATAGAGGACAAAGCGAAAAAATACAAAGTTATTATTTTTATTCAATTAGCAATTATCATTGCGTTGATTACAACAATGATCATCTCATCGGTACGAACGACACGAATCATTGCCGAGCTTGAATACAGCAAGACCGAAAAAGACGCTGTTACTAACGAATTAGAAGACTTATTGAAAGAATATGAAGACATACAAACGTCTAATGACACGTTAAATGCTAAATTAACAGCTGAAAAACAAAGAATAGAAGAACTGTTAGAAGAACTAAAAAATGTCAAAGCGTCTAATTATTACGTAGTTGCACAATACAAAGCCGAAATAGAGACGCTACGAGCAATCATGAGAAGCTATATCGTGCAGATAGACTCGCTAAACACAAAAAATATTTTACTTACCGAAGAAAATACTAAAATCAAAGATGAATACAAAACCGTCGTAGGCGAAAAACAACATCTTATCAACGAGAAAAAAGAACTCATAGGACAAAAAGATAGTCTTGAAAATCAAGTATCTATCGCCGCCGCACTCAAAGCGGTAGCAATTAATTTCCAAGCACTTAACGACCGCGACAAAGCTACAACTCGTATTTCTAAAACAAAAAAGTTCCAGATTTGTTTTAATCTCACTGAAAATTCTATCACTAAAACCGGTGATAAATACGTATATATACGTATAACTAAACCTACAGGAGAAATTCTTAAAAACAGCAATTCCGGACTATTTAACTTCGGGGGAACAGATATAATGTATTCTGCACGAAAACAAATAACATATGACGGAAAAGAAACAAATGTCTGTATTTACTACGTCAACAGCGAAGAACTCCTGATAGGAAAATATACGGTATATATATTTCTGGACGGTAATCAAATCGGTGACCTGACACTTAAATTAGATTAAATAATCGTTTATATATTAACAACATAATTAATACTGAGATGAAAGTAAAATTAGGAGTAGTAGTGTTCCCAGGATCTAATTGTGACGACGACATGGTCTACGTACTACAAGATATAATGGAGCAAGAAGTAGTTAAACTCTGGCATAAAGATAAAAATTTACAAGACGTTAAAGGGGTGTTTTTGCCGGGCGGATTTTCGTATGGGGACTATCTGCGCTCCGGAGCAATAGCACGATTCTCGCCTATCATGGAGAGTGTTATCGCATTTGCCAACAAAGGCGGATTTGTTTTCGGAGTTTGTAACGGATTCCAGATACTTTGCGAAAGCGGACTCTTACCAGGCACTCTGTTGCATAACGACAAACATAAATTTATTTGTAAGAACGTATTTATCAAAGCCGAAACAAATAAATCTATGGTATCCAGAGAGATAATTACTACTCGCGCTTTGAAAATTCCAATAGCGCATGGCGAAGGAAAATATTACGCACCACCGGAAACAATTAGAGACATGCGACAAAACGGACAAATTATTTTTAGGTATTGCGACCAATATGCTAAGCTCTCTTCCGAATCTAATCCCAACGGCTCAATAGAAAATATCGCCGGTATTTGCAACGCAACTAAAAATGTTTTTGGAATGATGCCACACCCTGAACGAGCCGCCGATGACGAACTCGGTAATACTGACGGAGTTACTATTTTTGAGTCTATTATTAAATCTATTATCTAACTCTTTTTTTATCTTTTAGATAAAAAAATATAACTATTATTTGTTTATTACAAAAATAAATTATAAGTTTGTGGAAATTTTTGTAATACATAATTTACTTTATTAGTTTGTGTTTTTAATCTATATAACAAAATGATAAACAGCGAACAAATAAAAAAAGTTTTTAAATATTTAATCAAGCGAAAATATATCTTGACTCTCGGTTTTTTCGTTCTATGGTTGGGACTTTTTGATAAAAATAGTATCATCACAAATATCCAGAACAGAAATAAACTAAATAAGTTGAAACAAGAAAAAGAGTTCTGGATAGATAAAATTACTAAGGACTCAACAAGCTTATACGAACTAAAAACAGATGATAAAAATCTGGAAAAATACGCGCGACAACAGTATTTGATGCACAAACCTAATGAAGAAGTTTTTTTGACAATAGAAGAAAATTAATTAATTAAATAAATTACCCTACAAATAATCATGCCATGAAAATAAAAATAATATTTGTGATAGTGCTTTTGTGGACTAATATTTTTGTTAAAGCACAAGGACAACTCTTAACGGAAGAAGAACTAAAATATGTTTTTGTCTATTCTTCTTATTCGGAAGCAATTAAGACCCCGGAAAAAGTATATGTTCTCGACCTCTTAAATGCCGGACTAACAGAAATCCCGCGAGATTTTACTACTTTCAAAAACGTACAAAAAATCTATCTCTACGAGAACAATATTAAAGAACTCCCTGCTTTCATATCTGAACTTACTAATTTGCAAGAACTATACCTCGACGGAAATGAAATTACTAAACTCCCGCAAGAAATTAGCAAATTGCAAAATTTGAAAGTCCTCAGTATTAATAAGAACAAATTAACAGAAATCCCTAATGAAATAGGAACACTTGCTAATTTAGAATATCTTATAGTCTCTAATAATCAGATAAATAATATACCGTCGGCTATTTCTAATTTGAAAAATCTTAAAAAACTTGACATCTCCGGAAACAAAGTAAATAAGTTGCCCGAAGACATAGGTAGTATGAACCAACTAAACGCTTTAGTTTGTAATAATAACCTTATCAGTAGCTTACCGAATACGATAGGACAACTTACAAATCTGGAAACTTTAAATCTCGAAGAAAATCAATTAGACAGCTTACCGGCAAGCATCGGCACATTGGCTAACTTAAAAATATTGAACTTAACTTCTAACAATATTACAAAAATACCGTCTGAAATAGGTAAAATTTACACGTTGGAAGAACTATTGTTACAAGGAAACGAAATCACCGAGTTACCTGCCGAAATAGCTAAGCTAAAAAATCTTACGTACTTAGATTTATTAGATACGAAATTAGATAAACAAGCACAAAATAAAGTAAAGTCTTTATTACCTAAAGTGCTAATAAGCTTCCCGTTTGAATAAAAACGAAGTTTTATACTAAACTTTTCCAAAGCCGCGCTTTGGAAAAGTTTAAATATTTAATCCCTAAAATCATGAAAAATTTATATCTTCTTTTTTTACTCCTTTTTTTAGCTGCAACCGCAGAAGCACAAAAAGTCTTTGTTACAAATTATGATTATCAAGCTGATGTAAAAGTATATGAAGTAAAGTACGATTATCAAGCAGACCTGTTAGTATATTATGTTAATTATGACTATCAAGCAGACGAGCCGGGGTGTTGGTACAAAACTAAATACGACTATCAAGCCGACAAAAAGGTATGCTTTGTAAACTACGACTATCAAGCCGACATAAAAATTTTTGTTGTAAAATACGAGTATCAAGCAGGATGGCGAAATACCGCGAAAAAATATTTGTTAGATTAATTTCTTTAGTACGACAATATTAAACCATACCGATTAAAAAGTTTGAGAAAATTACCGACAAAAAGATATGCTTTGTAAGCTAAGACTATCAAGCCGTTATCGGTAATAAAAAAAGAAACTGAAATAAATGATTTAATAATAAATTTAAACAAAAAAATGAATATATTTGCACTATATTAAAAAGTGTAAAATGATTATGCAAACAATAGAATTTAAAGAACTTAAAAGTGTAAATAATCCAAATTCAATACACGGAATTTATCCATATCGGGGAAAAATTTCGGCTATTGATGCAGAAATGATTATTAAACAATTTCCAAAAGAAACAAAATTATTAGACCCTTTTTGCGGATCTGGAACAATAGTTTACGAAGCCAAAAAACTTGGTTTAAATTCTTATGGAGTAGATTTAAACCATATTGCACATATTATTGCAAACGGTAAAATAAATATTCCTGAAAATATAAATCAACTTGCAAAAGGTGTAATTGATTTAGTTGATAAAGCAAAAAAACTTGAAACTGTAAATGAAATGAACGAAGACGCAAAGCGTCATTTTCATTTACAAACTGCAAATGAAATTATGCGAGTTTACACATTTTTCAATGAAATGAATGATTATGTAAAATCTTGTTTTTTTTGTGCAATTAGTTTAACTGCAAGGGGTTGTAATGGTTATTTGTGGACTTCTACTTCGGTTGGTAAAGATAAACCTGAAAAAGATTATATTAATTTTTACGAAAAATTTTCACAAAAAATTCGTAAACATTATTATCCTATAAATCATTATGAAAGTGAAGTTTATCTGGGAGATGCAAGAAATCTAAGCAAAATATTTAAACCTGATACTTTTGATTTTGTTTTCACAAGTCCGCCCTATTTTGATTGTTTAGATTATACTTCTTACTATACTAAAATTGTGTATAATATTATGGAGTATAACAGATTAGAAATAAAAAGTAATCTTATTCAAAACTTCAAAAATTATGAAAACGATATGCAAAAAGTTTTAAATGAATTATATATCGTTTGCAAAACTGGGGCAAAAATTATTTTTGTTGTTGGAGATAAAAAAATACATAATAAATTGGTAGCGTATAAAAATAGTGACCAAAATTCAAATTTACTGATTTT
>DYQJ01000295.1 GCA_020719345.1 Draconibacterium orientale
CGGTGGTGTATTCTTTACATAACAAATTGATTGCCGTAAGTTTAGCTTGTTTTTCGTCTGCTCCTTTTCCTGTTATTGTTCTAAACTCGTCCATTACCATAGAGTTAGTATTAGCATTGAAAGCTTGTGCATGCACTTCTACTTCTGCCACATATTCTCCTCCATTATTGGTTATTTTCTTAATTTGTATTCCCCGAATGACTACGGCTATTTTTGCGTCTATAGTTTTTTCCATTTTAACGCATTCTAATAGTTCACGATAGTAATTTATGCTTGAGGTGTCAGTTTCTTTGACTTTACAAACCGGCATGGCATCAATATTTTGTACCGATGTTCGTTTGTATTCTTTATTAACATATTCAGATTGTAATCGCTTACGAGCTTCTTCGTACGATGCGACATCGTTTTTACCTTCTACTGGGTGATATAAAACTACCACGTTATCACTCATGTATTCGTCTATTGCCGATGCAAGACATTCCATTAATTTTACATTAACCTTAGCTTTTTCTATATAAAATTTGTAATTTCCTTTTCCATCTTTCTTTTCCTTTTTAGAAGTCTCCATCACATAGTCGTCAAATTTTATTTTCACAAATTCTTCAGCATGATAAATAAGCACCATTCTTGCGCCATAGTTAAACTCACGATATCTGGAGAAGAAATACTCTACAATTTTTTCTTTAGCAGCTTTTTTTACAGAGTCCATGTCCATTCCGTAAACTTCTACTGGTAATGGAAAAGTCTTTTCTTTTACGTAGCTGTCATTATTGTACGTTTCCCAACATTTAAAACAGATGTCGTCGTTTGGCACTACAGTAATTACTTCATCCTTTGTTCCTCCATCTCCATCACTTTTCTTAGTATCATTGTCCATCGGGAACACTACATCTTGTTGAGTGAACGCGCTAAAACCAAGCGTAACAATCAATAAAAACACAAATAACTTTTTCATATAATTTCTCCTTAAAATTAAAATTAGTTTTTTTAGGTATATTTATTTCTCTTAACGTAGTAAAAGTAATAATGTTTTTTCACAATAAAAAAACTTTTACTTTTTTTCTGTTTATTTTATATTAAATTGTTTTTTTATTTCATTAATTAACATATCCGCAAGTTCTTCTGCTTGTTGTTGAGTTCGGCTTTCGGTGTAAATCCGTATAATTGGTTCGGTATTAGATTTTCTAAGGTGAATCCATTGTTTATCAAAAATCAATTTAACTCCATCTATAGTAATGATTTGCAATGTTTTATCTTTGTAGTTATCAATAATATATGTCAATACATTATCTATATTGATGCTCGGTGTTAGTACGATTTTGTTTTTTGAGATGAAGTATTCGGAATAATTTTTTTTCAATTGCGACAGCTTCATTTTATTTTTAGCAAGAAAGGAAAGCATCAGCGCTATCCCCACGAGTGCATCTCTTCCGTAGTGGAGTTTCGGGTATATTACTCCTCCATTTCCTTCTCCTCCGATGATGGCATTTACGTCTTTCATCTTTGTTACGACATTAAGTTCACCTACTGCGGCGGCAAAATAAGTTTGTCCGTATTTTTCAGTTAAGTCTTTTAGTGCGAGAGACGACGACAAATTAGAGACAGTATTTCCGTTTTCATTTTGTAAAACATAATCCGCTACCGCAACGAGAGTATATTCTTCACCAAACATTTCTCCGTTTTCGCAAACCATTGCCAGACGGTCTACATCAGGGTCTACAGCAAAACCGATGTCTGCTTTCTTGTTTTTTACTATATTAGCAAGTTCTGTTAGATTTTCGGGCAAAGGTTCGGGATTGTGCGGAAAAATTCCGTTTACATCACAATAAATTTCAACTATTTGTGTCACACCTAATGCTTTCAATAACAAAGGAATAGCCGTTCCTCCTACGGAGTTTACACAATCTATGGCAACTTTAAAATTAGCGTCTTTAATAGCTTTAATATCTATTAATTTGAGTTTTAAGATTGCATCAATATGTTTTTGGGTATAATCTGCTGTAGCATATTTAGTTCCGATGTCATATATTTCTGCAAAAGACACTTTATTATCAAAATCTTCAATTAATTTTAAAATGTTTTTGCCGTCTTCGTCAGTCAGAAATTCTCCGTTTTGGTTCAGTAGTTTTAGTGCGTTCCAGTTTCCGGGGTTGTGACTTGCTGTAAGAATAATTCCACCGTCTGCTTTTTCCATGATAACCGCCATTTCAGTTGTAGGTGTTGTAGCGAGTCCGATGTCTATTATGTCTATTCCTATTCCGGCTAATGCTCCTGTAACTAACATACTTAGCATTTCACCGGAAGTTCTTGCGTCTCTGCCTAAAATGATTTTAGTTTTTCTGTTTCTAATATTTTGTTTGATAAAAGTACCGTATGCTGCGGCAAATTTCACTATATCAATAGGAGTTAGATTATCTCCTATTTTTCCGCCAATAGTTCCACGTATTCCTGAAATAGATTTTATAAGTGTCATATCTTCAAATTTTTATTTATTTATCACAAAGGAATGAAAGTAATGAAAGACTTTCATTATTTTCATTCCTTTCATTACTTTCATTTCTCTGTGGTATTTTTTTATTTAACTTGTTCTTCAATAAAATTTACGCCGTAGAGTTTTAGTTCGGCTAAAACGGGTTCGTAAATCTCTTTGCTGACCGGCAGTTGTACTCCAGGTGTTGTGATGACATTACTTAGAATTAGTTTGGTAGCAATAGCGACCGGTGTACCTACTGTAATTGACATTGCAGTATGCACGCTATCTCGTCCTTCTACTACGAGTGATGATGTTTTCAATTTACTCTTATTATCAAGATTGTAACCGAATTGGTGTTGCATAACGATCATATCCGTTGCATCACTATCCAATTGTAATTTCTTTTCTAATAAGTGTTGTAATATTTGTGCAGGCGTGGCTCTTCTTAGTCCTATTTTTTGATTTTCAAAAAGTCCGAGCCAGCGAAGTTTGTACATTGTGTGCGATTCTTCATTGAAGTTGAGATATTTAGCGAGTTTTTCTTCTACCGTAATATCTTCTTCATATTTTAAATAAGTGTTTGTGAAATCTCTGTAAGTCATGTTTTCGGAGTCTTCTATAATATAAGTGTCGTCAGTCATTCCGAGTTGGACAAAAATGTTCCAGCTTCGGCAAAATCCTGTTCTGCGAAGAGTTCCGCGCACCATTGTACGTACGTCATTTAATCCGTAAATTGAACGGTATTTTAGGGAGTCTCTATTAAAATAACCTTCAAATTCGCCATATCCGAGTATATTCATTCTTACAGTTCGTTCAAAAAGTTTGTGGTATGGCACATATTTATATTTTCCTTCGAAGAGGAATTTAGCGGCTGCTTGTCCTGCGAGTACGACATTTCTTGGGTTCCAAGTAAATTTGTAGTTCCATGGATTGTTATCATATTTAGGCGCCACGAGTCCTCCGGTGTAAGATTTGAAAGAGTGCATCACCCCTCCTTGAGTTTTTATTTCTTCCAGTACTTGCATAGTTGACATGTGGTCTATTCCTGGGTCTACTCCAATTTCGTTAAGGAAAATTAGTCCGGCTTCTTTAACATCTTTGTCCATCGCTTTAATTTCTTCGGAGACATAAGATGCTGTAACCATGTGTTTACGGTATTTCACACAAGCTTTCGCAACTAACGGGTGCATGATAGCCGGTAGCATAGAGATGACCATGTCAGCATTGCTAATCTCGTGATTTCGTTGTGTTTCGTCGAGAATATCAAATTTGATAGGTCTTGCGTTTTCGTGATTATTAACTTTAAGACGTGCTGTTTCTTCAGACATGTCTGCAACTGTTATTTTCCAGTCGAAATTAACAGAATTTCTTAACAGGTACTCTATCAGAGTAGAAGATGACAAACCTGCGCCAATAATTAAGATGTTTTTCATAAATGTATATATTTATTTTTAGTATATTTTAACAGCTATACAAAATTAATTGTATAATTTATTTGTAGATAACAAAGCGTATTTTGATAG
>DYQJ01000058.1 GCA_020719345.1 Draconibacterium orientale
AATTTTATACCTTACCCTTCAAATAGTCGAAGACTTTTGAAGTGGTTAATATATTGATTTGCGTTGTTTAGATTTGACAACTTTTAAAAAGTTGTCAAATCTGAAACTTTTGTTATAATAACTTCAGCGCTCTCATGATACCTTTAATTTTACCGTCGAGCAATTTATCTACGTCTTTATAATATCGGCGTTCTTCAAATTTTTCTTGTGTGGTGATGTAAAATTTGATTTTAGGTTCTGTGCCGGATGGTCTGATAGTTATTTTAGAGTTGTCTTCGAGGATAAATTGGAGGACATTTGACTTTGGCAAATTAATTTCGTTACTTGTTGCAGCTATTAAGTCCGATTCTTTTTGAGTAAGATAGTCTTTAATCATTACTACATTAGAATTGTTAATAATAAATGGCGAGTCTTCTCTGAAGTCGGACATTATTTTTTCAATTTCTTCTGCTCCTTCTTTACCGTGTCGTTCTAGGTTTACTAATTTTTCTTTAAAGAAGCCGAATTTCAAATAAATTTCTATGAGTGTGTCGTACAAAGATTTTCCGTCTTCTTTAGCGGCGGCGGCGGCTTCAGCTATTAGAGCGCAAGACATTACCGCATCTTTATCTCTGACGAATTCGCCGGCGAGGTATCCGTAGCTTTCTTCTCCTCCTCCGATGAATTTTTTTCTGCCTTCGTTTATTCGTATTATTTCGGCTATATATTTGAATCCGGTAAGCACTTCATAACATTCTACGTTATAATATTTAGCGATTTCGGAGAGCAGGTCAGTTGTAACAATAGTTTTTACTATGTATTCTTTGCCTGTTAATTTTCCTTTTGCGTGCCATTGTTTTAGGAGATAATTGATAAGTATCGCGGCTGTTTGATTACCGTTAAGTAACATATACTCACCACGTTCTCCTCTAATTGCTACTCCTACTCTGTCGGCATCTGGGTCTGTAGCGAGGACGAGGTCTGCGCCTATTTCTTTTGCCTTGATAATAGCCATTTGTAGTGCGTCAGCATTTTCAGGGTTTGGGGATTTAACGGTAGGAAAATTTCCATCTGTTATATCTTGTTCGGGTATGTTAAAAACGTTTTCAAACCCAAAGCGTTTTAATATTTCGGGTACCAGTCTGACTCCTGTTCCATGAATTGGAGTATATACGATTTTTAAGTTTTTGAACTTTTGAATAGTTTCCGGGGCTAATGAAAGGGATTTAATATTATTAAGATAGATGTCATCTATTTCTCTGCCAATAATTTGTATTAGTTCTGGTTTTGCACCGAATTTTATTTCTTCTACTCTAACTTTTGCTGCTTCGTTGACGATATTTTTATCATGTGGTGCTGTAACTTGTCCGCCGTCTTCCCAGTAAGCTTTGAAACCGTTGTATTCTTTAGGGTTGTGCGATGCCGTTATAACTACTCCACTTTGGCATTTAAAATAACGAAGTGCGAAAGACAATTCAGGTGTTGGTCTTAAATCTTTGAACAGATAGACTTTGATGTTATTAGCACTAAAAATTTCGGCTGCAACTTCGGCAAAATATTTACTGTTGTTTCGGCAATCATACGCTATTGCAACCTTAATTTGCTCTCTATCTTTAAAATTAATTTTCAAATAATTACAAAGTCCTTGTGTCGCCATTCCAACGGTGTATCTGTTCATCCTATTCGTTCCCACTCCCATAATTCCTCGTAAGCCGCCGGTACCAAACTCCAGGTCTTTGTAAAAACACTCGATTAATTCTTTCTCATCATTTTCAATTAAATCTTTGACTTTGTTTTGTGTGTCCACATCAAAACTTGAGGTAAGCCAACTCTGTGCTTTCTTGTTTACTTCTTCGAGCATCTTGATAATTATTAGTTAATTTTTTTACTTATTGATAATCAATTATTTAATACTATATTTTGTCTTTTTAAATGATTATAAAAATAATAACTTAGTTTCATTTTACCAAAAAATATTATATTTTTATTTTATAAAAGAAGAATAAAAAAAAATTCAATAAAATCGTTATGCGTAATTATTTGTAAATCAAATAAATGTCTTTTTTCTATTTTATGTTGTTAATGATTTTTTCTACGGCGTCTTCTGTTTTTGTTAATTTATCTCGGCAAATCTTTAACAAATCATTAACATGTTCCACGTTTTGTGCGAGCATGTCCACGTCTAACTCTTCGGACTCTATCTTCTTGATAATAGCGGTGATTTCTGCTATTGCTTTGTTGTAGCTGATATCTTGAGTGGTCATAATATATGATTTTTATGGCTTGTACAAATATTTAGCTTGACTTATTTCAACGAAAGTAGCACCTATTCCGGCGCCAAAATTACCGGCAATTACCACCACTTTGTCTTCAGGGGAGATGATATTATTTTCAAAGAGCTTCGCAAAAGATGTATGATAAAATTCTTCCGTTGATTTTCGGAGCATAATATTTTCTACATAAACACCATACGAAAGCGAGAGATGTCGCATGACAGATTTAGAATAACACATTGCGAGAATAGGTTTACTACTTCGGAAGGCTGCTAAATTTCGGATAGTGCTTCCGGTTGCGCTGTCGGCGATGATTGCTTTGACGTCATTAAGTTCTGTGGAGGCGATGGCTGCTGTTCGTGCGAGGAATAGTGGAATTTGGTCATTGTGAGGCAAATCTTTAAATTTCTCGTTATCTCGCTTGTATTCTTCTACTTGTTTAGCTACTTTTGACATCATTTTAACGGCTTCTACGGGATAGTTTCCGGAGGCAGTTTCTCCGCTGAGCATAACAGCATCGGTGTCGTCGTAGATGGCGTTTGCTACGTCACTAATTTCTGCTCTTGTAGGTCGCGGATTTTCTATCATTGAGTGCAACATTTGAGTAGCCACAATTACAGGTTTTCGTCTTGCAATACATTTTTTGCTTATTTCTTTTTGAATTAACGGGATTTTTTCTGCGTCAACTTCTATTCCTAAGTCTCCTCTTGCTATCATAACTCCGTAAACGTTGTCTAAAATTTCGTCAATGTTATCTATTCCTTGTTGATTTTCTATTTTAGCAATTATCTTAATATCAGAATAATAAGCGTCTAATATTTTTTGAATTTCCAGTACGTCTTCTTTATTTCGGACAAAGGAATGTGCGATGAAAGTTATTTCTTCTTTTATGGCGAGTTCAATAAAATCTTTATCTTTTCCACTTAGAGAAGGAAGATTCATCGGGACACCGGGTATATTGAAGCTTTTACGGCTCTTAACTACTCCGTCATTTAAGACTATGCAAGTTAATTTATCTTCGTCTTTACTAATAACTTGAAATGCGATGGAGCCGTCGTCTATCAGGATTTTAGTATTGATAGGGAGTTCGGTTACTATATTTTTATAGCTGCAATATATACAATCTTTAGATGAAAATTTATCAGGGTCTCCTTTGACAAAAATAATTTCATCTTTTTTTAAGACGATGTCTGTTTCTGTTTTTGTGGTTCTTACCTCAGGTCCTTTTGTATCTATTAAGATACCTATTTTTTCGGAGGCGGCTTTGGTGTTGTCAATTATTTTCTTGGCGCCTTCTAACGAAAGATGTGCGGTATTTAGTCGGACTACGTTCATTCCGGCATCGTACAAACTTTTAATAAATTCTACTTCACAACGTTTGTCGGAGATGGTTGCAACAATTTTGGTCAATTTTTCCATATATATAATTTTTTACATTTTATCAGGTGCTTGAATACCGAGCAAAAATAATGATTTTTCAATAATTCTACTAATAATTTCAATTAATATTAGTCTAAAATTTCTATAATCAGGATTTTCTTCGTTCAGGATAGAATATTCGTGATAGAATTGATTAAATTCTTTAACAAGTTCGTAAATATAATTAGCAATAATTGCGGGACTGTATTTTTTGGCGGCTTCCTCTAAAATATTAGGGAACTCGTATATTGCTGATAATAAATTTATTTCCTTATTATTGATGTCAAAATCTATGTTAAGATTATTTTTGTATTCAATGTTTTTTTCTTTGGCGTTTCGGAGAATTGATTTTATTCGGGTGTTCGCATATTGAATAAATGGTCCGGTGTTTCCGTTAAAATCAATAGATTCTTCAGGGTTAAATATCATATTTTTTTTAGGGTCAACTTTCAATATGAAATATTTAAGTGCTGCCATTGCTATCATTTTGATAGTTAATTGTTTTTTCTGGTCTTCCATGTTCTCTAATTTTCCGAGTTCGGCAGTTTTTTGAGTAGCCGTTTGTATCATTTCATCAATGAGGTCGTCTGCATCTACTACTTTACCTTCTCTTGATTTCATTTTGCCTTCCGGTAGTTCTACCATTCCGTATGAGAAATGTTGGAGATTTTTAGCCCAGTTGTAACCAAATTTTTGGAGGATAATTTTAAGGACTTGAAAATGATAATCTTGCTCATTTCCGACTACGTATATGTGCGAGTCAAAGTTGAAATCATTGTATCTAATAACCGCTGTTCCGAGGTCTTGCGTTATATATACGCTTGTTCCATCTGCACGTAGCAGGATTTTTTGGTCGAGTTGTTGGTCTTTTAGGTCAATAAATATAGCACCGTCGGGGCTTTTTTCTAACATATTATTTTGTAGCGCGTTAATTACGAGTTCCTTCCCTGTCATATAAGTTTCAGATTCATAATAAGTTTTATCAAAAATAATACCAAGCTGATAATAAGTTTTTTCAAAACCTTCGAGTACCCATTTGTTCATAGTTTTCCAGAGATTGTAAGTTTCTGGGTCATTATTTTCCCATTTTTGCAGCATTTCTTGTGCTTCTAATATAATAGGGGCATTTTTTTTAGCCACTTCTATGTCCATATTTGTTTGTGCAATGAGGTGGTCTACTTGTTTTTTGTATTCTTTATCAAAAGCAACATAGTAATTACCAACAAAGTGGTCACCTTTGATGTTATTATCTGTCGGGATTTTATTATTAGCCCATTTTTTCCATGCGAGCATAGATTTGCAAATATGTATTCCTCTGTCGTTGACGAGATTAACTTTAATGACATTATTTCCGGTGCAGTCTAATATTTTAGCAATAGCGTCTCCCAAAAAGTTATTTCGTAAATGTCCTAAGTGTAAAGGTTTGTTTGTATTAGGGGAAGAAAATTCTATGACTATGGTTTTAGAATTAAGATTTTTTTCGGTAGTTCCGTAATTTTCGTTCCGATATGTTTTTTGCAAGAAATTAGACCAGAAGTTTTGTGAGAGACAGATGTTAAGAAATCCGCCTATAACATTAAAATTTTTTATTTCAGGGATTATATTTGCGATGAAAGTTCCAATTTCGTGTGCTGTTTCTTGCGGTTTCTTTGCTGAAATTTTAAGAAGAGGAAATACTACGATAGTGAAATCTCCTTGAAACTCTTTTTTTGTTCGTTGCACTTGGAGTATATTAGTGTCTATCTCTTTGTTGTACAAATGTTTTACAGCTTGTTGTATGGCATTTTTTAAAATTTGTTCCATCTTTATATATGTGAAAATTAATTATTTTGCAAATATAATAATTTTTGTCAATTTATTTATTATTTAGAAAATAAATTTAGTTTTTATGAATTTTGATTTTAAATCTTGCGTGAAACTTTTGATTATCAATTTCTCGCAGAGTTTCGCAAAGTTTTCTCGCAGAGTTTCGCAGAGTTCTCCACAAACATCATTCAAACATCATTTTTCTTTAACTTGCCTATTAATAGTGCGAAAAGGAGTCCGGATATTATGTGCCAAATTCCCCACCAAGAGGCAACAAATATCATACCTCCATTTGCTATATCTTGCGGGAAAATTTGTGGGTTAAGAATCAGTGCTATCGCCAGTCCCGAATTCTGTATTCCTGTTTCTATAGCGATTGTCCGTCTGTCAGGTATAGAAGATTTAGTAATAGTGCTAAATAAATACCCTGTCGCCAGAGCTATAAAATTGTGTATCAAGACGATGACAAAAACATATTTAATATATTTTATAAAGATATTAAAATTAGCTGCAAATGCAATTGCTACAATAATCAAAAATATAATTACTGACAGATTTTGTATCTTCTTTTCTACAGATTTGGTAAAAATAGGAAATCGCCACGCGATAATCATGCCTAATATCAGTGGGAGTCCGAGTATTATAAGGATTGTGGTAAAAACATCGGGTAGTGGAATATCAAGTGGTCTTAAGAGATTGGAAGATTTAGAATATAAGCTTCCCCAGAATTTAAAATTTAGCGGGGTCAAAAAAATAGATAATACCGTCCCAATTGCTGTCAGACTTATAGATAATTCTACATTTCCTTTTGAAATAGAAGATATGAAGTTAGAAATATTGCCTCCGGGACATGCGGCGACGAGGATTAAACCCATTGCTATGGTTTGCGTTATTTTATCTTTTGCGAGATAGACGAGTGCGAAAGTTATCATCGGTAATAGAATGAATTGCGCTATCAGTCCACGAAAGATAGACTTTGGTGATATAAATATTTGTTTAAAATTATCTATTTTAATTCCGAGTGCAACGCCGAACATTATGAAAGCCAGCGTAAAATTTATTATCAATTGTCCGTTGGCATTAAGATTCAGTTTTATAGCGTCTATTTCTAAGAGTTGTTGATACATTTAATTAAAAAATAAGAAATTGTTTATTTATATTTGATATTGATAATTGTATTTAGAGTTCAGGAGTTTAATTAGTTCATACATTTCGTCTCTGAGTTTTGCTGCCTCAATAAAGTCCATGTTTTCAGCATATTTTTTCATTTCTTTCTTAGTTTTGTCGGTAGTTTTTAATAGATTTTGCAATGTCATAGCTTGAATTACAGGGTCTTGCAGTATAGGGATTTTTTTGGTATCTGTTTTAGTGATGTGAGTGTTTTCGTGCTTTTTGTCGGCGAAGACATCTGCAAAAGCAGTGTTTTGTGCTTTAATTATTTGTCGAGGCGTAATGTTATTTTTTTGATTATATTCCATTTGTATTTTTCTACGTCTGTCAGTTTGGTCTATTGTTTTCTTCATGGATTGCGTTATTTTGTCGGCGTACATTATCACTTTTCCATTAATATTTCGGGCTGCTCTACCTGCTGTCTGCGTTAAAGAACGTTCTGACCTTAAGAATCCTTCTTTGTCGGCATCTAAAATAGTTACTAACGAGACCTCCGGCAAGTCCAGTCCTTCTCTAAGTAGGTTTACTCCTACGAGGACGTCGAAGTGTCCTTTTCTTAGTCCGTCCATAATTTCTACTCGTTCTATGGTGTCTACGTCTGAGTGTATGTAGCGGCTTTTTATTTCTATTTTAGATAAAAAAGTGTTTAGTTCTTCTGCCATCTTTTTAGTTAATGTAGTAACAAGTATTCGTTCTTTGTTTGCGATGACTTTTCGTATTTCTTCTAAGAGGTCATCTATTTGATTAGTAGTGGGTCTGATTTCTATCATTGGGTCTAACAGTCCTGTTGGTCTGATGAGTTGTTCTACGATAACTCCCTCGCATTTAGTAATTTCATAATCTGCGGGCGTGGCGCTGAGGTATATTGTTTGCGGGATAATATTTTCAAATTCTTCGAATTTTAGTGGTCTGTTATCTATTGCGGCAGGTAGCCGGAATCCGTATTCTATGAGATTAACTTTTCGTGAGAGGTCTCCTCCATACATTCCATGTATTTGAGGAAGAGTGACATGACTTTCATCTATTATTGTTAAAAAGTCTTTCGGAAAATAGTCTAACAGACAAAAAGGTCTTGTTCCGGGTTGTCTGCCGTCAAAATATCTTGAGTAGTTTTCTATACCGGAGCAGTGTCCGAGTTCTAACATCATTTCCAGGTCGTAATTAACTCGGTCTTCTATACGTTTAGCTTCTAATATTTTATTATTATCTTGGAAGAAAGTTATTTGTTTTCCTAAGTCAATTCTAATTTCTTCCATTGCGCGTTGCAGTCTCCATTTAGTTGTCATAAAGATATTTGCCGGATAGATAGTTGCTTGTAGGAGGTCTAATACTTTGTTTCCGTTTATGGGGTTAAAAGAGTAAATTTCTTCTATTTCGTCATCCCAAAAGACTATTTTGTAAGCTACGTCACCGTATGCGAGAAATACGTCTACGGTATCTCCTTTGACTCTAAATTTTCCATGCTCGAAACTTATTTCGTCTCTTGCGTAGAGACTATCTACGAGATGTCTCAGGAATTTATCTCGTTCTAATTTTTGTCCTTTTGAAACAACGATGATATTTGCGTGAAAATCTTCGGGGTTTCCTATTCCGTACAAACAGGATACCGATGCCACGACGATGACATCTGTTCGTCCGGATAGCAGTGCTGAAGTTGTGCTAATTCGTAATTTTTCTATTTCGTCATTAATAAGGAGGTCTTTTTCTATGTATGTATTTGTGCTTGGAATATAAGCTTCGGGCTGATAATAATCATAATAGGAGACAAAATATTCTACGGCGTTTTCCGGGAAGAAGCTTTTGAACTCTCCATATAATTGGGCGGCGAGAGTTTTATTATGACTAAGGATTAAAGTTGGTTTGTTAAGTTTTGCTATAACATTTGCGACTGTAAAAGTTTTACCCGATCCTGTTACTCCGAGTAGGACTTGATATTTTTCGTTTTGCAGGACTGCATTATATAATTTTTCTATTGCTTGCGGTTGGTCTCCGGTCGGGGAGAAATCAGAAACTAAATTGAATGTCATGGGTTAAATTTTTATACCAATAATTAATATATCATCTACTTGTTCGTTATTGCCCTTCCATAGTTCGAGGGTTTGTTCTAATTGTGTTTTTTGTTCGTCCATAGAATATTTTTGTATGGATTGTAGAAGTGTTCGGAAGTTTTTACTTAGGAATTTTTTACCTTCTTCGCCCCCAAATTGGTCTTCATATCCGTCAGTGAAAATATAGATACGGTCGTTTGTTAATAGTTTGATAGTATGTTTATTAAAATTACTCTGCATATTGTAATATATTCCGATGGGCATTTTGTCGGGTTTATAAGTAATTATTTCAAATTCGGCGGACTCGTTTTGTCTCAACAAATAAAGCGGGTTGTTAGCTCCGGAGTATTCAAGTTCCATTTTTTCTTCGTCTAATACGCATAAAGCTATGTCCATTCCGTCTGCGGCTTCTCCTTGTTTTCCGCTTTGATGTAAACTAATAATAATGTGTTCTCTAAGGATATTCAATATTTCGTCAGAGCTAATGTTTTCTAATCTTGTGAGTATTTCTTTGAGTGCAGATAGTCCCAGCATGCTCATGAATGCGCCGGGGATTCCATGTCCTGTGCAGTCTGCGGCTGCCATGAGGATTTTTCCTTCTTTGTGCGCAAACCAGTAGAAATCTCCACTGACAATATCGCGAGGACGAAAGAAGATAAAATTTTCGGGTAGCACCACCTCAATAAATAGTATTGGCGGTAACATGGCTTCTTGTATTCGTTTGGCATACCAGATGCTGTCTATTGTTGCTTGATTTTGTCTCGCTATGGCATTTTTTTGCATGGAGAGTTCTTGATTTATTAATAGTAGCTCGGCGGCTTGTTTTTCTATTTCTTCTTTTTGCTTGTTAATTTCTATTTCGGCAAGTTTTTGTTTTGTAATGTCCACGTCTATGGCAACAAACCTAAAAATTTCACCTTCTTCGTCGTAGACAGGATTTAATGTAGTTTGAAACCATATTTCTTTTTCACTTTCAAAGACGAGATGAGTAGTATAATTTATTGTTCCGCGTTCGCGTTTATAATTTTTTATCTCTTTTATCAAATCGGGTCTTAGTTTTTTTTGTTTGGTACGAAAATCTTCGTTCTTATATTGTTCAAAGAGTTCACTAAAAAGCTGCGTGAAACCTTTGTTCCACCATTCAAATCTTCCTTTTTTGTCTAATAGTACCACTGAATTAACCGTTTCTTGCGCTACGAGTGAGAGATGTTTCAATTCTAAATTGGTTAAAGTTAGCCGCTCGGTTTGTTTGGCGAGTTTTTCTGTTTGTTGTCTTAGTTTTTCGGATTGTAATTTTATTTCTTTGGATTGTCGTTCTACTTCTAAAGTTCGTTGTTCAACTATGTTTTCTAATTTTATTTTATCGCGTTCAATTTTATGCAGACGAATATTAAAGACGGCGATAATTAAGATAATTAATAATATAAAATAGACGAAATAAGCGAGATACGTTCTGTACCATGCAGGTTTGACGTAAAAAACAAAGCTTGAAATTTCACTCTCTATGTTATAAATATTACGTGCTTTTATTTTGAAAGTGTACCAACCTTTCTCTAAGTTAATATATTCACGGACGGTTTTGTTAGTCCATTCTGACCATTGCTCTTCATATCCTTCCAGCATATAAGAATACTCGTTAAGCGCGGTGTTCGTATAAAAAGGCAGCGCATATTCTATTGAAATATAATTATTTACATATTCTATTTTTGGAATATATTTTATTACAGAGTCCGATATTATTATATCTTTATCTTCCACATAAGCTCCATCAAAGATATTTTTTCCTCCTATTACGATTTTTCTAAATAGTGGTTTTGGGATTTTCGGGATATTGTCCATCTTTTTTTCGTCGTAGCTTATCAATTTATTTTTTACCCCAAACCAGACCATTGCCTTGTTGTCGTTAAATATAATACTGCTTTCTCCGATGTCGGTAATATTTTTAAATTGTTTGTAAACTAATATTTTTGTACTTGCAAAATATTTGAAAATCCCCTGCGAGGTGAAAAATATAATATTGTCGTATTTATCAATATTTATCCTGTAAAAAGTTAATGTCCGATTGCGGAAGCCAAAGTTATGCGTTATATTAACAAACTTATAATCAGTATAGTTAGAGTCCGGATTTGATAATGCGTATATCCCTTTTTTTGTGGTGACAATGATTTTGTTTTTGTAATTAAAAACATAATTATTATAATTAGAAGGTAGTCCTGAGGTGGTGTCGTATTTGTGAACGATATAATCTTTTTGCTCGTCTGCGGTTTTAAACTCTATCATTATTAGTCCTTTGACAGATGTAGCTCCCCAGATATTTCCTCTGGAGTCGTATGTCATCGTCTGCACTCCGGACTCGATGGAGTCATAGCTATGTTCGTTATAAAAATTTACTTCGCCGGTATTATTTATTTTATACTCCATGCTTATTATTCCTGAGAAGTGACTAAAAAACAGACGATTGCTCTGTTTTTGAGATTTCAATATTCCCCAGCCGGTATATAGTTCGTAAATGTCTTTTATCTGTAATTTAGAATTTATTTGTATAATATTTCGCAAAGAAGTAGCCAGCAGAACTTCCTGATTAGTTTTATCATCTTTTATATTTAAAAAGTTTGTGATAAAAATTTCTTTGGATTTGATATATTGAAATTTATTGTTATCAAGATAATGAATCCCGTTAAAAGTTCCTACCATTAGTTTAGAATTAAATAATGTAATGGCAGATATAGTTCCGGATATTCCTTCTTTTTCTGAAAACTGATTGAACGGCGAGTTTAAATCCAGAAATGTTACCCCGTTTTCTGTCCCTATCCATACATTATTGTATCTGTCGTTAAACAGATAATATACCCCGTTGGAGTTGAGTCCATTGTCGGTGTTGATATAATATTTAATATTAAAATCAGTATCTACTATTAAAATTCCGTAAGTTAGCGAAGAAAATATATAATAATTACCGTTCTTTATGCCGTAATACATAATATTTTCCGTCATGAAATTATTTATCGGGGTGTCATAAAATTCAAAATATGAGTCTTTAAAATTATTCTTTTTTACGTGCCAAAAATAGAGTCCTTGTTTTTCGGTAGCCACCAGAAAAGTACTGTCATTGTGTCGCAAGATGCAACGCACATTAAATTTTGAAATATCTTTTCCGGTATTTAGCGGCACTAAGCTGTCGTTTTGAACGATACAAAATCCATAGTCTTCATCTACTGCAATAATCTTATTTTCAAGGAGAAAACCTCTAAAAATGGTCAAATGTTCGGGAATGACAATGGGCGTGAGAACATCTTTATGATATTTAAGTATTTTGCCGCGGCTGATAAAAAAATACGTAGTATCTTCTATGGTATAGGTTTTCCACGTTGTTTTTACTTCTAAGTCTAATCCGCTGACAGATATCTTAAAATATTTTTTTGTGCCGTTTTCACAATTAGCGATATAACCTATTTCTGACTCGGAACCTACATAGATTCGGTCTTCTTTGTAATTGTAGCTAAGCGACCTGACTGCTATGTCTTCGCTAATGGTGATTACCCGATATGTAGAACCATCATATTCTACAACTCCCGAATTATTGCCAAAAAATATTTTTCCGTATTTATCTTCTACAATTCCCCATGTTTGTGAGGCAATAAAATTATAGTTTTCATCTTTCAAATTAACAGAAAAAGGATTCCCTACATTCTCATAATTTTGAGAAAATAAAGTCGGAGACAAAAAAAATATGAATATCAGTAAATAATATATTAATATATTTGTTTTCAATGGGATATTGCATTTTTATATAACCATAGTTGAAAAAATCTTTTCTCAGCTGCAAAGTTATAATATTATACTTTAAAAAAAATAGTAAGTTAAAATTTTAAGCTCTTAATTTTAAGCTAATTTTGTATCTAAATATCAACTTAACAAAAAGACAACCAAACCACGCTATCCTTTGAAAGCGGTCTATTTATAAGGATAAGTTTTTTTATGAAAACTATCTTCCCTAAATTTTTAAATTTTGGGGAAGATATTAAAATATATTTTGTTTAAATCAAAAACTGCTACTGTATTATTCTTTTACTATCAACTGATTGAATACTTCTCCCGAAGATATGACTTGTAATATATATGTTCCATTATCTAAATAGGCAAAATCTTCCATATAAAAAGTTGTCACCGCAGACTGAAACAAAGAGATATTCTTAGAACAGAGATTCACGCCGCCGAGATTAAATATATTTATTTGATATTCTGCCGGATATTTTTCTTGCAAACAACATATTTCTATATTTAAACCTTCTTGAAAAGGATTAGGAAAAATAAAAAATCGTTTGCTGTTATAATCTTCAAAAGTAATACCTTTCAAATATAGATAAGCAAAATTAAAATTCGGTATTCCAAATCCTAATTTATCATCGGGCTTAATATACTGATTACCACTCATTTTGATAGCATTAATTATTTCCATATTAGTTTTTTGAGGGAATGCTTGCCACAAAGATGCGACCATTCCGGCAATAATAGGACCCGAAAAAGAAGTTCCATTAGAAGTAGTAATTTTATCATTTGCACCTTGCACCGTTGCGTACAAACCTTGTGCTACCACATCGGGTTTTACTCGCTGGTCAAAAGTAGGACCCATAGAACTGAAATACGCATATTTTCCATTCGCAGTTACCGCGCCTATTGTGAGAATGCTGTCAGCATCGGCAGGAGCAGTGATATATTGCCATTCATCGTTACCTGAATTACCGGCACTTGTAACTACTATAATTCCCTTAGAAGCGGCAATGTCAGCGGCTACGGTAGAAATAGCGGTGTTTCCGTCCATATCTTCGTAAGTATAACTCGTATTGTCATCATCAAAATCATTGTACCCCAACGAGCTATGAATCATATCAACACCAAGACTATCAGCTCTCTCGGCGGCGGTTATCCAATTATATTCTTCTATCATGTATTCGGAAGACGACTGCTCGGTGCGGAACAACCAAAATTTCGCTTTCGGCGCCGTTCCAACAAATTTATTAGGAATATTAGCTCCTATTGTTGATAAAACTTGCATGCCATGTGTGTCTGCATCAAAAACGGAAGTATCTAAATCTACATAATCGTACCAACCTAATATCTGATGATTAGCCCAAAGACTGTCAAAACTGGACAATTCATCTACTTTATAAAAACCGGCATCTAAAACAGCGATAACTATGCCATCACCCTGATAACCACGAGAATGCAATATATGACCATTTAACATCTCTATCTGATTAGCACCTAAACCGTAATGGCTTAAAGTATCTAAATCTTCTTCTATTGATTTAACATTAGGAATACGATATTTTATCTTCTTGGACTTCTCGCGAACAATCTTTTCCGTTTCTATGTTTTTCTTGATAAACGAGAGTTTACTTAATTGTTCTAATTTCTTCTTGTCTTTGGTAAAGATGATAGCACAATTGAGCCACTTAGACGTGTTTTTAACTTGAAAGCCCAATGCCGTAAGACTATCTACATAACGCTTGGTTATTGGCAAATCTTGTTCAATTATTTCTATATCAGACTTCTTGCGGCGTGCTAATGCTCGTTCCGACAAAAAATTTTCCGGATGATCTATGCTGTAACCATTGTCTTTTTTATCGGTAAAATACACACAATAGTGACGCGGAGAAACCTCTTTCTGAGAATAAATATTTCCTGTCAGTACTACCAACAGAAAAAATAAAAAAGTGCTCATTTTTTTCATGGTAAAAAAATATTTAGTTTGTTTTAATAATTTACCACAAAGTTATAATTTTAAAATAAAAAAAACTATTTTTGAAAAATTTTATATCAAAAAAACATTTTTTCACACTAATAAATTATAATTATGATAACTTTTAATTTGAATGACGAACCAATTGTTTATGATGGTGATAATGAACGTTCTTTGTTGAATTTCTTACGAAACGACAAACATCTGACAGCAGCTAAAGATGGATGCTCGCAACAAGCGGTTTGTGGAGCTTGCACAGTAGAAATAGATGGTAAAGCAAGACTTAGCTGCACTACGAAAATGAAAAATCTGCAAAATGCGAATGTGCATACTTTAGAAGGAATACCGCAAAACATTCGGGACATCATCGCAAAAAGCTTTGTCAACGAGGGAGCTATACAATGCGGATTTTGTACGCCAGGATTTATCATGCGTACCAAAATATTGTTACAAAACAATCAAAATCCTACTTTAACAGAAATACAAGCTGCACTTCGTCCTCATTTGTGCCGATGCACAGGATACAAAAAAATTGAACAAGCCGTAGAAAAGGCAGCAGATGCTATTGCCAATCACAAAGAAGTAGAAATTATTTACACTGACGCACAAATAGGAGACCGATACCCTAAATATCAAGCGTATGAAACTGCCATAGGTAAACGAAATTTTGTCGCTGACATCTTCCTCGAAAATATGCTGTTCTCCGCACTTAAATTTTCCAAATTTCCGCGGGCTAAAGTATTAAAAATCAAAACTGACAAGGCAGAAGCTATTGACGGAGTAATAAAAATTGTCACCGCAAAAGACATCCCCGGCTCACACAAAGTTGGTCTGATATATAAAGACTGGTCGGTCATGATAGCAGAAGGAGAAATAACTCACTATATAGGAGATGTTGTAGCCTCAGTTATTGCCAAAACCGAAGATATAGCACGAAAAGCTGTAGAACTGATAGAGGTAGAATACGAGGTATTGTCCGCAGTAACAAGTGTTTACGACGCACAAGAAGATTTTATTTTAGTGCATCCCAATAAATCAAATATCCTGGACATCTGCAAAACCAGACGAGGATATGTAGAAGGAGCTTTTGATGAAGCAGACTATATGGCAAAAGGTCATTATGAAACTCAACGTATAGAACACGCATTTTTAGAAACCGAAGCTGCTATCGCAAGACCAGACAAAGAAGGAGGAATAGAGCTCATCTCACAAAGCCAAGGCGTTTACGAAGACCGCAGACAAGTAGCAATGATATTAAACTATCCTCCTGAAAAAGTGAGAGTAACATTAGTTCCCAACGGAGGAGGATTCGGAGGAAAAGAAGACATGACCGTACAAGGACATGTCGCACTACATAGTTATCTGACAAATCAACCCGTAAAACTCGTACTCACAAGAGAAGAATCCATGATAATGCATCCTAAAAGGCATCCTATTTTTATGAACATAGAAATCGCCGCTAATAAAGAAGGAAAATTAACAGGCATTCGTTTTAAAGCATGGGGAGATACAGGTTGTTATGCCTCGGTTGGAACAAAAGTATTAGAACGTGTAGTCGGACACGCAACCGGCGGATATTATTTTCCTAATACTGACATATCGGCAAAAACTATTTATACTAACAATATTCCAAGCGGAGCTATGCGAGGTTTTGGGGCTAATCAAGCAATTTTTGCCTTAGAAGTAGCAATTGACGAAATTTGTGAGAAAGGAGGATTTGACAGATGGAAATTTAGATACGACAACGCACTGACAGACGGACTGACAACAGGAATAGGACAAAAAGTCTATCAAGTAGGAATACGAGAATGTTTATTGAAATTGAAAGACCATTTTTATAACGCTAAATATGCTGGACTCGCATGCGGAATAAAAAACTCAGGAGTAGGAAATGGAATGATAGACCACTCATCGGTTATCATTGAAATTGTTGATCAACATAAAGTTATCATAAAACATGGCTGGACTGAAATGGGACAAGGAATAGACACTGTTGCTATACAAATGCTTTGTAATGAGACAAAAATATCGCCACAAATTATAGAAGTCCAAGTGGACACAAAAGCACAAATTATAACTGGAATGACAACATCATCACGAGCAACAGCATTACTCGGACTATCTATCATCAATGCCGCCGAAGAACTGAAAACCGATTTACAAACAAAAACGCTAAATCAACTCGCAGGTAAAATATATCAAGGCAAATTTACTTGCGACTGGACATGTAAACCTAACTCGGAGAACAAAGAACCGATAGTCCATTATTCTTATGGATACGCCGCACAGCTTTGCACACTCAATGACGAAGGAAAAATTGACACTTTTTACGCTGCACATGACGCCGGAAAAATCGTCAATCAAACAATGTTCGAAGGACAAATACAAGGTGCGGTACACATGGGAATAGGATATGCTTTGCAAGAAAATCTACCTATGAAAGATGGATACTTAGTCAGTAACAAGTTGAAAGATTGTAAAATACTCAGAATTGACGAGACACCGAAAATTGTAGTTTACGGAGTAGAAGTAGAAGACAAAGTTGGTCCGTATGGAGTCAAAGGAATAGGTGAAATAGGACTCGTCCCAACGGCAGGAGCAGTAGCAAATGCAATGTATCAGTATGATAAAATAAGACGTTATATCTTACCGCTACTTAAATAAGTAAATTATAAATTATAAATTAAGAATTATAATTTATAATTTACTAAAAAATATTTTGAAAAAAATATAAAATGTTTGCTACTTAAAAACTTTTTATTTAAGTTTGCAGAGTAAATTTTTGATAGCGTAAAATAATGGTGACTAAACACGCTATTTATTTTATT
>DYQJ01000296.1 GCA_020719345.1 Draconibacterium orientale
ATTTCGCAACTACGTTGCTAAAATTCTAAATTCTCATAATTATTTGTTAATTAATAGATAATAAATAATATAATCTACCTAAATAGATACGTTTTATTTATCAATTCCTACAGAGTTGCACTTTAATAACCACCGATGCAATCGGTGGATAAACAAAAAATACTTCCCTATTCCTACAGAGTTAGGAAAAGTTAAGAAAAAAAATAGATAAAATAATTATTTTATTGAAAAAAAAAGTACTTTTGCACCGTAAACTGCTAAACGAAAAAGTATGGAACTGACACAAATGCTCATATTATACTTAGTTATTCTCATCGCAGTGTCACTTGTAGCGCTATTGATAGTTACAAACAGAACGAATTTGAGAATACGATTTATAATACGACAAATAAAACAAATAAAAGACGAGTTATATACACTAAGTCATAATTTAAGAACTGATGACTCCGACTTAGATGTTAAAGAAGGACTGACGTCATCTAAAGTAAATAAAATACGAAAAAATATAAAGAAAAATATAACTACAAAAGTAGAGAATATAAAGAACTATTTTGAGAATCGCTCCACACTAATAGAGAAATTCGCCACACAACGAGTGTTTGACAAAATAGGAATACTGATATTTTTGATAGGAGTGGCTTTTTTTGTCACCGTAGCCAATCAATACAGCTGGATAAATCCGATGGGACAAATATTTTTCACTATCATACTCTCTGGAGTTTTGTTGGCGGCAGGAATAATTTTAAGGAAAAGATTTAGTGATTTTAGTGCAGTTTTGATAGGCGGAGGGATATCTACGTTGATAATAACTATTTTTGCAGCTTTTTATCAGCACAAATTATTGGGACTTAGCGAGTCTTTTACTGTCTTGTTCGGATTAATAGCATTCGGTATATTTGTAGCCATACAATTAGATAAGATGCAGATAGCGGTTATCGTTCTCACGACAGGATATATTTCGCCGGTCATCGTCAATTTTGGAACTAATCAGTATATTATACTTTTTTCGTATATCTTAATTTTAAATGTGGCAGTTATCATATTAGATATTTTTAAGAAATCGGTAGTAATAAATTTCTTATCTTATATATTTACTTTCATTTTTTATTCGCTGTGGTTGATAAAAGAAATTGTTTATGAAAAGCAAGTTCCAGATTTGATGGCTTTTATTTTTTTAACGCTTTTTTATATTTTGTTGTTTGTTATTTTAACAATAAACAATATTAAGGAAGGACGCAAATTTATTGCCATAGAATTTTCGGGGCTTTTTTTTGCTACGAGCATGTATTATTGGGCAGGGATAATTATTATTAACAATGTGAATCTTCCTTACAAGGGACTGTTTACAGGAATGCTTGCAGTTTTCAACTTTATTTATGCGCTAATTTTGTATCCGCGGCGCAATTTGGACAGACGAATAGTTAATATCTTTTTTAGTCTGTCGCTGGTCTTTGCTACGTTGATAGTTCCGGTAGAGTTGGTAGGTCGTTCTATTTCAATGGTATGGTCTCTTCAGTCGGTTCTTTTTTTGTGGCTCTCACAAAAGATAAAAAGCAAAAATATGAAGTTCGCAACTTTGTGGATGAGTTTTGGTATTTTTGGCACGTTATCTTACGAGCTCTACAATACGTATGTTTTTTCAAGTGCCGAATTGATATCCGTAACCCCAATAGTCAATCGCAGCTTTGTCACAAGTATCATTGCAATTGCGGCGATGAGCTTTAATTTGTTTTTATTAAGACGCGAAACGGAGACTTATTTTGTCTTCAAATTTATTAAATTGATTGTATATAAAGGAATTATCGCAGTTTTTACGCTGGTGTTGTTATACTTTATTATTTTCTTAGAGATAAAATATAGTCTGATACAAGATATAACTAATCAGTATCTGATAGAAAATTATATGGGTATTTTCAATTTTATCTTTCTTTTTGTCTTTGTGTTGCCGAGTTTGATAAATAAGAAGATAAAAATATTACATCTGGTATCTATTTCAGTTACTTTTATCTCTTTACTCTTGTATTTTTCGTATTACAGTCGCTTGTTTTCCAACCTTCGCGACAGCGCTCTGCTAACTACAGAAGTAGAAATATCACAGTTTTATACGCATTATATTGCTGCTGCGGTGATTTTGTTGGAAATAATTTTGTCGCTGCGAAGTTTAAAAATATTGAGACCGATTGATACAAAAATAAGTTTTCTGCTCTCGGTGTTACTCGTTTTTGCCGCGATTTTGTTAATAAGTTTTGAGCTAACTAATTATGTAGTAATACAAAATTATACTCCGGATGTTTTAATACAAGCACTTGCACAACAGAGTCGTAGATTGGCTTATACGATTTTGTGGTGTGTCGGCTCGTTGATTTATGTTATTGTCGGAATTTTTATGCACAATAAAAATATTCGTAATGCAGCGATATTTTTATATGTCGCCGCATTAATCAAACTGTTTGTGTATGATTTTAAATATCTTAACACGCAAGATTTGATGGTTGCGTTTTTAACTTTTGGAACAGTACTTTTAATCATCTCGTTTACTGTTCAAATATATTACAATTATGAATTTGATAAAAAATATAAAGTAGAATAAAAAAATATAACAGCGTGAAAAAATATATATTTATCGGACTCTTCGTTTTGGCGTGTAGCATCTGTAAAGCACAGATTTTTAAATATAAGGCAAATATTGAAATCATAGACACAAGCATGTATTACAGCATATATTTGTCTCCGGAGATAACTTCTAAATTAAATCACAAATTCTCGGACATTCGTATATACGACAGCCAGGACAATGAAATACCTTATTTACTTAAAAATGAGATAGTTGATAACTTATATCAAACAATGCAAGCCATGAAGATAGTAGAAAATAATCATAAAATCTCTAAAAAACACACTGTAATAAAAATAGAAAATATCTATGAACTTGATATTAACAATATTAGCTTAGTGATAGAAAATACCGATGCTGAAAAATGGTTCAATATTAGCGGAAGCGAAGACGACAAGAATTGGGATATTATCAAAAACAATACGCGTTACCAATCCGAATTTAGTGACTCGGCGACTGCTTCTTTAAACATCAGAGATTTGCCGACTACTAATTATAAATTTTACAAAATACTCGTTTACGACTATAATAACGAGAAAATAAAAGTACTAAAAATTTATAACTATCAAACGCTTGACCTCAACAGAGAATTTACCGAAATACAAAAACCTCATTTCAAACAAGATGACAGCAGCGAGATAAACAAAACTGTTGTCCACATCTCATTCCCCGAAGACCAATATGTGGATAGATTTGATTTTGAAATATCTAAACCGAGATATTATTTGCGAAAAGCAGAACTCGTGAACATAGATACAAGCTCCGGCAAAAAAATACGACTTGACTATTACGACTCGCGTCAGCAAGAATTTTATCTGAACTCGGACTCCGTAAATCAAATTTTATTGTCCAGATATAAGATTAAAAATCTGCAACTCGTTATTTATAACAATGATAACGCACCACTTGAAATTGCTAATATTACAGCATATCAACAAAAAGAATATATTATCGCATTTTTAAATAAAAATGAACAATATACTCTGAAGTTCGGAAATATAAATTTGCCGGCGCCGGTTTATGATTTAAAATTTTTTAAAGACCAAATTCCCGTTAATACAACTAAAATAACCACTGACAAACCGATAGAAATATATGATGCTAATCTTAAAAATAAGTTCAATATATACGTTAAGCCACAATATCTATGGGGAGCATTTATCTTCGTTCTTATTTTACTCGGAATTATTGCTTTTCAAACCCTACGAAAAAAATAAAACAAAATAATTCTAATTTTTTTGTTACAAATTCTAATTATTTTATTACATTTGTAATTCCACTTTTTACAATAAATTGATAGCGTAAAATAATGGTGACTAAACACGCTATTTATTTTATTTTCAAGTAC
>DYQJ01000059.1 GCA_020719345.1 Draconibacterium orientale
CAAAGATAAGATTTTTTCATGAAAATACAACTTTTTTATGAAAATAATTTTTCTGAAAAGTTTAAATTTTAAATCTGCTGCTGTAAATGTTTATCTGTTTCATAGTAAACAAAGTTATGATGGTAACTGATTAATATTTAGGCAATCAATTGCGTTTTTTAAGTCTATGTCGTTTTCTGATATGATAAAGAGTTTATCTCCTTCTTGTAAGATAGTTGAGCCGTTGGGAGTTATAAAAATGTTGTTACGTTTTATAATTGATATTAGCGCGGTTTTAGGAAAATTGAGTTCTACTATTTGTTTCCCTATTGCGTCACAATTATGCGGTATTTGTATCTCTTTGAATATAGATTTAATGTTATCTTCTAACAGAATATCTGTTTGTGTTCGTTGTTTATGTTCATTGGGGATTGTTAATTTTAGCCATTTAGCGACTTTCGGTAGCGAAGTTCCTTGCAAAAGAACAGATGTTAGCGAGATAAAAAACACGATATTAAAAATCATATTAGCTTTTTCTGCTCCTGCTGTTAGCGGATATATTGCAAATACTATTGGTACCGCTCCCCGAAGTCCTACCCATGCGATAAAAACTTTTTCTTTAAAAAGCATTTTAAAAGGTAACATACTTATAAACACACTAATAGGTCTTGCGATAAACATTAAAAAAAGTGAGACGATTATTCCTGTTGCAAGTATTGGAATTATATTACTTGGGAATACGAGCAGTCCAAGTGTTATGAACAAGATTATTTGCATCAGCCATGCAAAGCTGTCAAAAGATTTGAACAACGTTTTTTTATGTATAAGTTCTTTATTTCCGAGATAGACAGCACAAAAATAGACTGCCAAGAATCCGTTTCCGCCAATTGCATCCGTTAAAGCAAAGCTAATAAACATAATTGCTATTCCGAGAACTACATATAATCCTTCGTACTCTAATTTTATTTTGTTTATAAGTAACGTAAAAACTTTTCCGTAAATGACACCTAATATTCCGCCTATTAAAAATTGTTTAATTAAAATAGGTATTGCCTGCAAAATAGTAGCATCTTTGTCCACCACGAGTTGCGTAATTAAAATAGTAAGTACATACGCCATGGGGTCATTGCTTCCGCTTTCTAATTCTAATATAGGTCTCAAATTTCCTTTTAGCGCTATTCCTTTTGAACGTAAAATAGAAAATACGGCTGCTGAGTCTGTAGAAGATACTATTGCTCCCAGCAAAATTCCCTCGTATAAAGAAAAATCTGTTACAAGATATACAAATATCCCGATAGAAATAGCGGTGATTAATACTCCTGCCGATGAGAGTAAGAGTCCATGTTTTAATACGGGTTTAATTGCCTTAAAATCAGTATCTAATCCGCCGGAGAAGAGGATAAAATTGAGGGCAATAATTCCGATGAATTGTGCCATTTTAGGGTCATCAAAATGTATTCCGCCTATTCCTTCCGATCCTGCGAGCATACCTATAATTAGGAACAACAAAAGAATAGGGACTCCAAAGCGCGACGAAGTTTTGCCAACAAACAATGCGACAAACAATAAAATACTACCTACTAATAAAATATTTTCTGTAGTTAAAATCATTATTTTTGATAAAAATAAATCAATATATCATCAAGTAATGCTGCCCAGTTTCCCCATGAGTGACCTTCGTTTACTTTAATATATTTGTAAGGAATAAGATTGTTTTTTAAAATTTGTTCAAAACTGTTTGCATAGTTTTCTGTATCATTAATTACGCCGGTAGTAATAAATACTTTAGTGATAAACAGCGTATTAGTTTGAGAATATAGCGTAAGTATATTGCTGTTGTATGCGGGTGATTGTGGTGCTATTAGTTTAAATACATCGGGAATGAGATATCCAAAATAAGTAGCACAATTTCCACCATAAGAAGTTCCAAGAATGGCTCTTTTTTCTGGGTTATTGATTGTCTTATAATTATTGTCAATAAACGGCACTAATTCGTACTTAAAGAAATCAGCATAATAAGGATTGTTTAAAAACAATTCTACTCGTTGATTGGTGTTAGAAGTTGGATTAACTGCGTCAACAAAAACAAATATTATAGGTTGTATTAAGTTGTCTGCTATTAAGTTATCTAAAATAGTTATCATGCTTCCCATGTTTTTGGTTTTATATTCTTGTCCATCTACGGCATACATGCTTGGTAAATTAGTTAAATTGTTGTATCCGTAAGGCATGTAAACCCAAAATCTTATATCTCTATTAAGTTTATTACTTGTAATTATTTGTGCTTCGGTTAGTGTTCCTTTATTAATTTCTTGTCTTTCCATCACGTATTCAGAGGAGTCGTATTGTGGCATTGCAAAAGCCGAATTATATCCGAAGCCGGATAATTGCTTTTTAGGATTTTGCGGGTCTAATTTCCAAGTCGTGTTGTTTTCAACAATTTTATAATCTAAACGTGCATCTTTTGGGTATGTTTTTAGCAAGTACCAGACTTCCGAATTTCCTATTTTTTTACATTGATAGTCTGCGTCTATCTCCCATCCTGTCATGTCTCCGGTGATGTGAATGGTTGTGGCATTGTTTTTATACAAGAAGATGATAGTGTCGTTTGATATCCATGGGATTTGTTTTTTTTCTACCAATGAGTCCCATAGTTGATTTGTTAAATTTAATTGCAAATCCGAGTCGTTAATTTGTTGGATACGAGAAATTTCGGCGAATAAATATTTTATATTAACGGTTTGTATTTTATCTTGCGATTGGTCTTCCTCATTCTTTTTACAAGCGATGTTAATACAGAAGTAGAGAAAAATAATAAATATTAATTTTTTTTTCATAGAAATATTTTTTAAATTGATTATATAAAAAAAATGGTTCTTCAATAATTTTTGCAAAATACTTTGCGAGAAACGTTGCGAGAAATATTTGATTATCAATTTCTCGCAGAGTTTCGCAAAGTTTTTCGCAGAGTTTCGCAAAGAAAAAGACGTAAACTACTTTTAGCAGTTATTAAACATGCTCTATATTTTTAGTTTTATGCGAGCATGCTCAAAAATTCTTCTTCGTTAATAATTTTGATATTCAATTGTTTAGCTTTTTCTAACTTTGAGCTTCCCATGTTTGCTCCCGCTACGATGAAGCTTGTTTTTGATGTTACGGAGCCGGATTTTTTGCCGCCATGTTTTTCTACCATTTCTTCAATTTCTTTTCTGCGTTGCGGTGTCGCAAAACTTCCACTGACGACAATACTTTTTCCTGCTAATGAATTACTGATATTTTCCTGCATTTGTTCTATTTTAAATTTTAAACCATGTCTTTTTAAGTTTTCAATAATAGTAATATTTTTTTCTTCGGCAAAGAAGTCCAGAATACTAACTGCGATTTTGTCCCCAATTTCGTCAATTTCAATAAGTTGCTCGAAAGTAAGTGATTTTAAAGTGTCTATGTCATTAACCTTTTTGACTAATTTTTTGGCTATAGTTTCCCCTACGTATCTGATTCCGAGTGCATAAATAACTTTTTGAAATTCTGTTTCTTTAGATTTTTGAATACTTGCTATAAGATTTTGTGCCGATTTTTTGGCAAATCGTTCTAATTTAAGGAGTTGTTCTTCTGTAAGTTCGTATAATGAGCTAATATCTTTAATAAGATTAGCATTGTATAGCAGTTCTACTGTAGCTTCTCCTGCTTCTATGTTCATTGCTTTTCGGCTGATAAAATGTTCAATTTTACCTTTTATTTGTGGAGGACAGTTGTTTTCATTTGGACAATAATGTATTGCTTCGGTCTCATTTTTAATCAATTGAGTATTGCATTCGGGACAGTATTCAACAAAAATAACAGGCGTAGCATCCAGTTTGCGTTTGTTGTAATCTATTCCTACTACTTTGGGTATAATTTCTCCGCCTTTTTCTACGTAAACAAAGTCGTCATTGTGGAGGTCGAGATTTTTAATAAAATCTGAGTTGTGAAGCGATGCTCTTTTTACCGTTGTTCCAGATAGAAGTACTGGAGTAAGATTTGCTACTGGTGTAATTGCTCCTGTTCTGCCTACTTGATAGCTAATAGATTCTAATTTAGTTAATTCACGTTCTGCTTTAAATTTATAAGAAATAGCCCAACGCGGGAATTTAGAAGTAAAACCGAGTTCTTGTTGCAAAGGCGTTTCGTCCACTTTGATGACAATGCCGTCTATGTCAAAAGGTAGCGTTTCTCTTTTTTTGTCCCATTTGTTTATATAGTCAATAACTTCGTTAATATCTTTAAGTTTTTCGGAGTGTTCCGAGACTTTAAACCCCCATTTTTTTGCGAGCTGCATATTTTCAAAGTGCGAATTAGTAGGGAGTTCATTTCCCATGATATAATAAAAAAAGCAATCTAATGCTCTTTTGGAGACGTAGTATGAGTTGCGTTTTTTCAAAATTCCGGATGCTGCATTTCTTGGATTTGCAAGTAGCGGTTCTCCCTCTAATTCTTTTTGTCGGTTTAGTTCGGCAAATACGCTGTGCGGTAAAATTATCTCCCCTCTGATTTCAAACTCATTAGGATATTCCGTTCCCTGTAATTTTAGGGGGATAGATTTTATAGTTTTGATATTTGCCGTTACGTCGTCTCCTTCCGTTCCATCTCCGCGTGTGACTGCATGCACGAGTTGTCCGTCAGTATATTTTAAGCTGATGGATGCTCCATCAAATTTTAGTTCGCAAACATAATTAAAATCTTCAGCAATAGATTTTTTTATACGGGCGTCAAATTCTATTAGTTCTTCATTATTGTAAGTATTTCCGAGCGAGAGCATTGGATAAGAATGTTTTATTTGTTTGAACTCGTGATTTCTGTCATCACCTACTCTTTGCGTAGGGGAGTTCTTATCAAAAAATTCGGGGTTTTCTGTTTCCAATTTTTCAAGTTCCTTCATTTTTATATCAAATTCATAATCAGAAATTTCCGATTTAGCGAGGATATAATAATTATAATTGTGCTTATGCAAACATTCTCGCAATTCGTGGATACGATTTTTAATTTCTTCTTTGTTCATATTTTTACCATTTAATAGGATTAATTTTGTTTCTTTGTAAAAAGTCATTTGTTCGGCTGAAATGTTTACAACCAAAAAAGCCGCTGCTTGCTGATAGCGGCGATGGGTGTGCTGCATCAAGTATGCAGTGTTTAGAAAAATCAATCAATTGTCGTTTGTTTTTAGCGAAATTACCCCAGAGCAGAAAGACAATATTTTGTTTTTTTTCGGAAATAGATTTAATTATATTGTCTGTAAATATTTCCCAGCCCTTGTTTTGATGAGAAGCAGCTTTTTTTGCTTCTACAGAGCAAACGGCATTTAAAAGTAAACACCCTTGCTCTGCCCAGTGGCTGAGGTTTCCGCTCGCTGTTAGTTCTCTACCTACGTCATTTTTTAGCTCAATAAAAATATTTTTTAAAGATGGTGGCAATGCTACTCCTTCATTAACGGAGAAGCAAAGTCCATTTGCTTGATTTTCGCCGTGATAAGGGTCTTGTCCTATTATAACAACTTTTAGATTATCTAAGTCACACAACTCTAATGCTTTAAAGACATTTTCGCGTTTCGGATATATTGTCTTGGTGGAATATTCGTTCTCTACAAATTTCATTAGATTTTTATAATACTCCTTATTAATTTCTTGCGACAGAAGATTGTACCAATTTTTAGGAATTTCTAACATATTTTCTTTGTTAATTAATTAAAAAATACTTATTAATTCACAAATATAATATTTTTTTTGGTATTAAAGTTTATAACGGCAGATTTTTTTTTTATTAATTTGCATACCGAATAATGTCTTTGATAGTCAAGTTATTTAGTCCGATATTTTTAAGTGTTCGTGCTGTTGTTTTAAAATCTTGATTAGTAATTAATTTGCCTCTTTTATGACTTCTTGAATATTTGTAGATGCAAAAGTTATTTTCCCGGTTCCATTTATATAATCGCTTAGTTCAATATTTTTTTGAGTATTTATAATATTAATATTTATTTGTGAAGAGCCATATATTTTAACTTCAAACCCTAATAGTGCAAGATAACCAGCCATTGTTTGTCCACCGTTCCCAGTACCGATGATTGCATATTTTGTTTTTTTAGTGTTATTCATATTATTATTGTTCATATTATTATTTTCCATTTTGTTGGTTGCAAAAGTAATAAAAAATATTTGCAATACAAAAAAAGTATAAATACATTTGTCATAATTTAAAGAAAAATATAAAAAGATACCCCAAACAATAAAAAAGAGAAAATCATTACGTATTATGATTTTTATTTGTATATTTGTAAATAAAAAAAATTAATATTTCATGTCATGAAAAAAGTAATAAATTTGGGTTTTGTATTGATTTTGTTAATATTATTTGCTTGCCATAAAGAAGAAGATAATTTTGATAGTTATGTAAGAGAAATGACTATAAGCAGTGAGGCAACCGTTACGGTTTTAAGCAATAGTTTTGAATACAATACAACAAAATCGTTAGAATTAGAAGTTAGTTTTATCAACTCTAATTCGGAGGCACTCTATGATGCATTTATAGAAGTTTATAGTGAAAATCCGGAGAATGAAGATGGTAGTTTTAGAACAGATTTAATTCCATGTTTTAAAGGTATTACCGATGCTCAAGGCAAAATCAAGACTCAATTTGCTGTTCCCTCTTATGTTAGCCAGATATATTTATGTCCTCAACTAATAGGTATTGCCAATAAAATAGAAATTCCTCTCACTCAAAGAAAAAATAAGGTCATTATCAGTGGCTCTCCACAAAAGTCAATATCTGACAATTACACAGAAAAGTCGGAGATTTTAGGGATGATAACATTAGGCACATGGAACGAATTAGGTGTTCCTGATTATATTTGTGGACAAGATATAATTAGTCCAACATTTTTAAAGAAAGTAACTGCTGCTTTACCCGAGAGAAAATATTTACCGGCTCTGCATCCAGAGTTTTTTGAAGACGATGTAACAACGGATATCATCTTAAAAGAGAAGGGAGAAGTTTATGTAACCTTCTTGCACGAGGGTGCAGGTAATAAAAATATTTTTGGATATTACACTTATGAAAAAGGCAATGCACCTAAGACTGTTGCCGATATAAAAAACATGACAATAATATTTCCTAATTCTTCTTTTTATAATAGTGGTGGTGGATTGTATGCTGGCGATAAGGTATGTTTGGGAGAGTTCTCTAAAAATACTGTCATTGCGTGGTTTGTCATCGCAAATGGCTGGCAAAACACAGTTACAAATGGTATCAACAAGTTTTTTTCAGACAAATGGTTAAATCCGGAAACAGACATGAAATTAAAGCAACATTCGGTTTTATCAAAAGATTTTGATTCTAAGCGTTATATCATAGGATTTGAAGACCTGAGTCGTCAAACAAGCGGATGCGATAATGATTTTAATGACATAGTTTTTTATGTTGCTGTAACACCAGAAACCGCAGTTTTTGATGACGACATAGAAGATATTGAACCTACTCCCGACTCCGATGGCGACGGTGTCTCCGACAACAATGACGAGTATCCAAATGACAAAACGATGGCTTTTAATAACAATACCGCATGGTATAGTCTGGTATATGAAGATTTGTGGCCATCACAAGGGGATTACGATTTTAATGATATGGTTTTATCTTATCAAATAAATCAAATATCTAATGCTAACAACTTAGTAGTAAAAATAATGTCCAAATTTTCCATACGTGCTATAGGTGCCGGATTTCATAATGGCTTTGCCATAGAATTTCCTATTTCTCCTAATAATATAGAGCAAGTAAGTGGAACAGTTTTCACAGATAGTAGTTATTTTAAAATAAATGCTAATGGAACGGAAATAGACCAAACGAATGCAGTTGTTCCTGTTTTTGATGATGCATATCATGCTTTCTATAACAAAGGAATGATTAATGTTCATGTAAATCAGACATTTATACAACCAGATACTTTTAATGTAGAAATAAAATTTGCTGTTCCTCAATCATTTAGTAGTTTGGGCGAAGTCCCTTATAATCCGTTTATTATAAAAAATAGAACCCGAAAAATAGAAATCCACTTGCCAAATAAAATGCCTACTGATTTGGTAGATAAAACAAAATTCGGTACCGTCGATGACAATTCCGATTTGCTTGCCCGACGTACTTATTTAACTAAAGACAACAAGCCGTGGGCATTAAATATTGCTGGCGAATTTTATCATCCGTATGAAAAAATAAATATTCAAGATGCCTATTTGAAATATGAACAGTGGGCAACTTCAAACGGTAATTTATTTAATGACTGGTACTTAAATATAGAAGGATATAGAGATGTAACCAAAATATATCCAAATCCATAATTACGTGATAAATTTTAGAATCAAGCAAAGTCGCAAAGACGCAAAGTTTTAATATTTTAATTCTTTTCGTCTTTGTGACTTAGTTGACAATGACAAGACGCGAGCTATAATCTATTCTATTTAATAACGGAGCAATATTATTTGATTTAAAATATTGGTCTACCGCTTTTCTACAACCTTTCCAGTGTCCGTAATCATCAATTATAAGCACACCTTTTGTAGTTATTTTGGAGTAGAGATGCGTCAATTCATGTAACGTAGACTCGTACCAGTCAGTATCTAAACGAAGAAAAGATATTTTGTCGGGCATAGTTTTAGGGATTGTTTCTTCTACTTTACCTTTTACAAAAATAATATTTTCTTGGGGATAATTAGTAGAAGACAAATTTTGTTTGACTTCTTGCAGCTCTGCTCTACACCAATTATTTCCACCTTTGGGATTAATATTATCTTCATATTTTTTCTTAGAAGATTTATTTCTAATGCTTGTGTCCACTTCTGTGGGTTCTGTCATTCCTTGATAGGTATCATAAAGATATATTTTTTTATCGGTCACATTAAGTTTGAGTAGTGCCAAACACATCATCATTGCGCTTCCTCCTTTCCATACTCCGCATTCTACGAAGTCGCCGTCTATATTATTCTTAATCAAGTAATTAACTGTCGTATATATTGAATATAATCTCTCGTATGATGTCATAGTAAAAGGTTTACAGTGCATCAACATCTCAAAGAAATCTTTTTCTGCATCTGGCAGATATGTAAAAGCATTATTTTTTATTAATTTGTATCCCAATAAATTTAATATTCTACTAAACATGGCGCAGTTTGTTTATTTCTTCAATTGATAAATTAGTAGAAATAGCAATTATATTATTATCTACGTTGTTTCTTATTAATTCCATAGCAATTTCTATTTCTCTGTTTTTTTTACCTTTTTCAACACCTTTTTCAATACCTTTTTCAATACCTTTTTCAATACCTTTTTCAATACCTTCGGCAAATCCTTCTGCACGTCCTTCTGCACGTCCTTCTGCACGTCCTTCTGCGATTCCTTCCATTTTACCCTCTAATTTTGCTGTATCAAAAGAGTTCTTCAAATCGAGATAATATTTCAAACTATCTATATATTTTTGGCGTTCTTCTTGTGTATAATTAGCAATTTCAGCAATTTTAAATACTTTTTTAAATATTTTTTCTTGCAATTTTGAAGGTATTTTATCAAATTTGTGTAGATTTTTCAATAAGTAGCACCATTTATCAAGACGCGTTTTTAATTCCTTTTCTTTTTTATTGAAATTCGGCATTTGAATATATACAAAACTCAGTTTATCATTAAATACTTTTCCTGTTATTTTACTCATCAGCGCGATTTCATCAACTACTAATTTGTCTTTATCTTCGTCGTCGAATACAAAGTCTAAGATACCAACGCAATATATCGCTTTTAGTTCGTAATTCCAATTTCCTTTTTGGGCTTGTTCTTGAATTGGAAAAGTTGCGTAAAAGAGAGTTCTGTCTTTGAAAAATTTTTGTTTGACCTTTTGCAATTCAACAATAAATTTTTCGCCGCGTTCGTTTTCACAATATAAATCAAATATTGCTTTTCTATCAGCGTCACTTGAACCGAGATGCTCTGTTTTTTTGTATGTCAAATCCTTGATTTTCTGTTTTGTTTTTAATAATTCGTTAAGAAAATCTATCAACAAATCTTTATTTGGTTCTGAACCAAATAATTTTTTAAATCCAAAATCAGTGAACGGATTTATAAATTTCTCTTTTTCCACTATATTTTTTTCTATTTCTTGCATATTTTTATTTCTTAGATATATTTATTTTTGTGCAAATTTACAAATATTTTAAGAATTATCAAATTATTATCTGGAATTTATCTTTTTGGCGACAATAAAATATCCATCATGAAAATTTCCGAGCTTATGATGATTTTTTACTACATTCAATTTGTCCATTTGTTTTATTAGGTCTAAGAGAGGAAAAGTAAAATATAAAATATGGCGTATTATTGGCGGAAGTGCTTGTATTAGAACTTTATGCATATTTGTAATTACGGTAAAAAATCTTCCTGTTATTTCTGTTTTCAATATCTTGAAACCGTTTTTTTCTAATACATTAATCCATTTATTTTTTGTCCATCGTATAAAGTCATGCGGGTCAGCGTGAATGTAGAACAAAAAAGGCACCGACAGAATAAAAGTTCCATCATTTTTGAGAACTCTGAGACATTCGGCTATTGCTTTTTCAGTATTTTCTACATGTTCAAAGAGTTCAATAGCATTTATGGTGTCAATGGTTTGCGTCTGTATAATATTCATGTCCTCTACATTTAAGATGATATCTGGGTGATGTTTTTCTTCTATATCTGCAAATATCCATTTAAGGACTTTATTTTTAGGTTTTTGTGTTTTCCCTCTGTCACGTCCTCCTATATCAAGGACAGTTCCTTGATACAGGTTTTCGTGCAATTTAAGTAACTTATTTAAAGCCAGTCGTCTGTTTGTAGTTCGCAAATAATATTTAATCTTATTAAACATCCGTTAAAGAATTATTTAGGAATAGGAATATAAAAAGTATGGTCAGTAGTTCCGCCGACATTTTCTGAGTATGTTCCTGGTGTAGCCGATATAATTGCTCCTGTTCCGTTTTTCATATCTTTTGTGAGTATCAAAGTTAATTTAATAGTAGTTCCGGCTTCTGCTTCCACGCTGTATTCAGTCGTTCCTCCGATTGCGTTTTCTAATACTCCTATTTTTGCTCCGTTGTAATAAACATCATAATAGTCGTCTTGTGCGGTGTTGTAGTCGTTAATTTTTATTGTAACTGTTACTATTTTTTTTGGAGGCGCTTCTTTTTCAAGCGGTATTTCTACTATTCCGGTTGCCGATTCTACGCTTAAATCTTTAACAGTGAAATCATTAGTTATATATCCGCTTTTAGATGCAGTAACCGATATTTTATCTTCGTTAAATAGTCCACAAATTTGAACTATTCCAAAGACATTAGAATATTCTGTTTTAGTAGAAGTCCCATTAACATTTATCACACACTCCGCTGCTTCTAACGCTGCTTTGCTGTCTTTATCTATAACTTTTACTTCTACGCACTTAGCTTTTGGTCTCAAATATATTGTTCGTTCTTCTTTGTCGGCTTTGATAAAATCATCTACTTTTTTATGCGGTTCAGGATATATGGTATCATAGAAATCGGTCTTAGTAGCATATATTTTGATATGTTTAATAATATGGACATCTTCAAATAGTCCGTTTTCTACTACTGATGCTACTCCGTTAGTATTAGTTTTAATTTTGTATCCTGTTTTAGTGCCTTCTACTATCAGTTCGGCAAATGCGTATGGAATTGGCTGTTTGGTATTAATATTTTTTACCCAGAAGCTAATAGGTTTAGTAACGGGTTTTAATTCTACCTCGTTAATTTTTCCAGAAACGCTGTCCGATTCATATTTTTTGTCGGCATCGTGATATCCGTAAACAGAGCTTGTTAAAGTTATTTTTGAACATGCGGGTATGTTATGAAACTCTACTATACCAGCTACGTCAGAGGTATCGGAGAAGTTATCGGTAGAATAGTCATTTACTACGGTTATATTTACTATCACGTCAGGGAGTACAGTATTTTTTTCGTCCATCATCACAAATTGCATGTCTTTACGTTTGAGGTCGAGTTTAACTAATTCAATGTCTTTTTCTTTTAAGCTTCTGTAATTATAGCTAGTATTATTTGTTGCAAAACATTCGTTTTCCACTAAGAAGCTGCAAGTGTCTGAGCCAAAAAAGATTAAAGAGTATAAGCTGTATTCTGTTCCTTCAAAAGTTACTATTCCTTGCGAATTAGTAGTGTCGTTAAAAGTAATTATGTCGTTAGAGAAAAGGACTCTCCGTTTGTAAGAGAATGTAGATTGTATATTACTAAGGACTGTGTCATTTATATTGACAACTTTAAATGTTACATTTTTTTCACATTTAATAAGCAGTAAAAGTGGCAGTAGGAAAAGAAATATCCACCATGGGAATTTTTTCTTTTTCAGTTTGATAACTAATTCTTGGTCATTACTTTCCTGCACTATGTTTATTTTTTCTTTTGGCATATAATTTTGATTTTATAATTAAACTTTCATTTTTCTAATAATTTTCAATCGGTGCTTTAATAGAGTCATTGTACCCTATGTTTTCAAAATTTTTAAGTTCGAAATTTTGTCGTATTATTTTAGTAAGTTCGCTGTTTGAGAGCATACCGTATTTTACGGTTGGTTTTTCGTATCCGTTATAAATAATCACCCCGATGAGGTCTTTTGTATCTTCACGTTTATAAACAAAAAGTTCGTTATTTGTTTTTATTTCTATCACCGCGTTGGTAGTTAGCTCCGAGTGGATTCCTTTAGATTTTACATTAGATTTAATTGATTTTGCAAGTGCTTTAAAATCAGCAAATAGTTGTTGAAAATCGTATGCATTGTATGTTCCATAATGTTCAATAATTTTTTTTATCTCCTTCTTAGTAGGCATAAAAAAGATGATACATTTTTGCTCTACTAATAATTTTTCAGTGTTTTCTTCTTCTATAGTTTCTAAATATTCATCTTCTATTTTTTCAGATATTGACATCTCCATAGAGTCCAATGTTTTACCGTAGTCTTTTACTTCTTCGGAATTATTACAAGACACAAGTATCAACAAGCATAAGATTATTGGCAGAATATTTTTTTTCGGTTTGCAGTTCATTAGATTCATTATATTTTTAAGAATTAGTATTTTTTTATAGTGCAAAAATAAATAAAAAAATCAACAAACAATCATGTTTTAAAATAAATTAAGTTATTACTTAACGGCAAAATTTAAGAGTTCGGAATTGTATTTTAAATCATACTTAGTAATATTATCGGTGTTCACTTCAAATTTTAAGACGCCTTCTTTTTCTATGAAATTGATTGCTGCACCGTTTTTTGTCATGCCGCTTTTTTCAGTTATGACCAGACATTTTAAGGTCTTGGAAGATAATGAATATATGAGGTCACTTTTTCCGCTGGGTATGTACAAGATTTGGCAGTCCGAGATTTCTGAGACGCTGTTGTATTTAACTATCGTTACGGTCTGTTCATTGATAGTTCGTTTCTTAGCAATTACTTTTAGTTCTTCTATTATATCAGAGGTACCAAGGACTGCTATAATAAATTCTTTATCGGTTTCTTCGGTCTCCCAGTGAATATATTTAGTTATGTTATAAATATATAGCGCTTTGAATTTCTCATTTTGTGCCTCCGAGTAATTAGCCAGTGACAATAGAATAAAGATAATAAAATAGATTTTAATTTTCATATTTTTAGAGTTTTCATTTTTCTTTATGCAAATTTATTTTTTTTAATTAAAAAAAGATTTTTTTTTGATTAAATTTATATTTTTGCAAAAGATTTTTTTTATTTAAAATATTTTTCAATATGAAACGAGCATATTTTTTCTTTTTATTGATTTTATCTCTTGTATTAAGTTGCAGTAGTTCTTCTACAAAAGGTAAATCCGAAACAGGTAGCGACACTACGAAGACCGAAAAATCTAACGAAAAGACTTCGGCGAGTGACTATCAAAAGTTAATTGTCGGCTCATGGTTCAACTATGCAGCTGCCTCAGGCGAGAATGTAGCATTCAAAGCTGACGGGACTTTTGATTATGCGGCAGGCAATATCAATACTTCGGGAACATGGAAAATAGAAGGTGACTATTTATGGTTCTTTGACGTAAAAAGCAAAATCGTCAAATTAGATAGCAAAGTCTTAATAATAAAAGACGACTTAGGAGCGACTACTTATGAACGCATGGAATAAATTATCATGAGCAAAATTGTATTAATAACAGGCGCAAGCTCCGGTATAGGACGTGCTATAGCCATCAAGTGTGCTGAGCAAAAATATGATTTGATTTTAACTGCTCGTCGTCAAGAACGGCTGATAGAATTAAAAGAATATCTGACGGCTAATTTTCATGTCTCTGTGTATATTTTGTGTTTTGATATTCAACAAAATGACGAAGTAGTAAGTAGTTTTAATAGTTTGCCAAGCCAATGGAGAGATATTGATATTTTGATAAATAATGCGGGTCTCGCCTTAGGACTTGAAACTATAGATAACGGTACACTCTGGCATTGGGAACAGATGATAGACACTAATTTAAAAGGACTTTTATACATAACCAAATTAGTTTCAGCCGAAATGGTTAGACGTCATTGTGGTGCGATAGTAAATATAGGTTCTATTGCGGGCAAAGAGGTCTATCAAAATGGAAATGTTTATTGTGCTACCAAGCATGCAGTAGATGCTCTTACCAAGGCGATGCGAATAGATTTGCTAAGGCACAATATAAAAGTTTCGCAGGTGGCTCCCGGAATGGTAAATACCGAGTTTTCGCTTGTTAGATTTGAAGGTGATACTCAGCGTGCCGATTCTATTTATAATGGTTTGACTCCACTTATGGCAGAAGATGTTGCTGATGCCGTAATGTTTGTTATCACACGACCGCCGCATGTAACAATAAACGACATTGTTATCATGCCTACTTGCCAAGCAAATACCACTAATGTACTAAGAGAAGTATAATTTTTTAGAAAAATAAAAATTTTTATAACAAATATCTCATTTTCTTTTTTTCTATTAAATTTTTTTTTTAAGTTTGTATATTGTTAAAAGAAGTAAATAAAAAAAAATGGAAGTCCCAAAAAATGATATTATACTTTTTAAGGAAGCATTAAAAACTGCCTCAAAGTACGATTTTAGTGATTATTCCGAAAAATCTTTTGGTCGCCGAATAGAGAAGATTTTATCTGACCACAATATAGGTCTCGTCTCGCTAATAAATAAAATTAGCTCGGATTCTGTATTTTTGGAGCAGATAGTAAAAGAAATAACTGTCAACACTACCGAGCTTTTTCGCGATCCAACTATTTGGCAGCTGTTAAAACAAGTGATAGAGAGTAAGTATCTGGATTTGCACGAGATAAATATTTGGCATGCTGGTTGCTCTACCGGTCAGGAGGTTTATTCTTTATTGATTTTGATGGATGAGCTTAATTTATTCAATCGCGTTAATGTCTTTGCCACTGACCTTAACGATGATGTTTTGAATATAGCACGTGCGGGCAAGTATAAATTTCGCGATATATCCGAATATTTAGACAATTATAAAGTAGCACTGGAGGTTGACCCGTTGAACCCCGATGTTCATAGAGAAGTAAATATAAGTAAGTATCTGGAAATAAATAAAATAAAAGATACCGTTAAAGTTCGTCCTCCACTGTTGGGGAAACCTGTATTTTTAAAACATGACTTAGTGACAGATGGCAATATTTTTAATACCAGATTTCATATTATCATGTGTAGAAATGTGTTGATATATTTTAATCATAATTTACAGAATCGGCTGTTTGAGTTCTTTCATGATAATTTGCATGACGAGGGCAGTCTGGTGATAGGTCGTCACGAGGGTATTCTGGGTAGCATCTCGGCAAAGTTTAAGAAGAAAGAAACTATTTATATCAAGAAACCGGAAATCTTATTTTAATAAAAATATCATGGAATTTGTTAGGAACATACGGCATCAGGGAGCAAGATATGACATGGCTACTAAGCTGATAATTGCTAATGTAGCGGTATTTTTAATGGTTAAGTTTGTTTCGTTGTTCATTTATTTGTTCAATATTCAAATATTTGATATACAAGATTTTATCAGCATTTTTGCTGTTCCTGCAACTTTAAAGAAGTTGTTGACTCATCTGTGGTCACCGTTTACGTATATGTTTTTACATCAAGATTTTTGGCACATCTTGGGCAATATGCTGTGGCTATTTTTTTTGGGTCGTCTGTTTTTGATGTTTATAGATGCAAAGAAAATGTTTGCTGTTTATATTCTCGGTGGCTTATCAGGGGCTTTTTTTTATATACTTGCATTCAATATCTTTCCTGTTTTTGGTACGGTCAAAGAAGTTTCTATTGCGCTTGGCGCTTCGGCATCTGTTACGGCAGTTGTCATGGCGATTTGTGTTTACAAGCCGAATTTTGAAATACGTCTTTTTGGAATTTTTCCTTTGCGTTTGAAATGGTTTATTCCCATTTTTATACTGACAGACTTAATCAGCATTCCAGATGGTAATGCGGGTGGACATATTGCACATCTTGGAGGTGCGGCATACGGGATAATTTTTGCGATACAGCTCATCCGGGCAAAAGATATTACAAGTAGCTTTAATAATTTTATAGATAGAATTGTGAGTTTTTTTGCTACTAAGCGTAAACCCGTAATGAAAGTTACTTTTAATGCTAAGAAGAGTAATTTTGTAAACAACACCGGCGTCTCAAATAAGGTACAAAAACCTAATGAGGTGACCCGAACTAATGTAGAAGATAATGCAGAGATGGACAGAATATTAGACAAAATATCCAAAACAGGTTACAATAGTTTGACGCAAACAGAGAAGGACTTTTTAATGACCTTTAGTAATAAAGACTAAATAGTGTGAGTTTGTAAATATAAAATTAACTCCGTAGGAGTTTCGCATTAATAACCACCGATAAAATCGGTGGATTAATAAAATAAACATCTTCCCAACTCCGTAGGAGTTAAAAAGACTTTTATATTTGTCCACCGATTTTATCGGAGGTTATTAATGTGTAACTCCTATCTGAGTTAAAAAGACTTTTATGTTTGTCCACCGATTTTATCTGAGGTTATTAATGTGCAACTCCTATCGGAGTTAAAAAGATGCAAATAATTGATAGCGTAAAATAATGGTGACTAAACACGCTATTTATTTTATTTT
>DYQJ01000060.1 GCA_020719345.1 Draconibacterium orientale
GCAGTATTATTTAAACGATAAAAACGTATATATCTTAATACGTGAATATTGTAACAATGATTCTATTGCAAGTATAACTCTACCCAGATTAATAATTCCGGTGGAAGCAATATTCAATGCCCGCAAAACAAGTTATTTTCATTTTGGAAAATACGAAAAAGCCATTAAAGAAAAAGATGATATATTGAAAGAAAAAGATGATATATTGAAAGAAAAAGAAAAAATTATTAAAAAAGATAAAAAACGATTGAAAGAAAAAAATGAAATCATTAAAAAAGATAAAGAACTATTGAAAGATAAAGATGATAAATTGAAAGATAAAGATGAAATTATTAAAAAAGATAAAGAACTATTGAAAGAAAAAGAAGATAAATTAAAAGAACAGGATAAGTTAATTGCCGAATTATTGAAAAAAATAAATTTGAAATAGCTTTTCAAATTTACAAAAATCCATTTTGCATTTTATAGTGTTCCTATTTGTTTGCCAAAGTTCTATCAAAATACACTTTGTTATTTACAAATCACAACAATACATGAAAAAGAAAATTATCCCTGTAATTATTATAATAGCTCTCACTACTATCGGAATGCTTTTTTTTAAATATCTTGTTTTCAACAACACTCAATTAGATGATTGTTTCACTATAAAAGACAGCGCAGAAATTAATAAAATTATAATCTATAAAAGTCAAAGTGAGAATGAACAAACTATTATATTACAAAAAAAAGAGAACTCATGGAAAGTAAACAATGATTATATCGCTAAAAATGAAAATATTACAGAAATACTCAAAACAATGATGCTTTTGAAAATAAAATCCCCAATCCCAGAAAATGCTAAAGCGTATGTTAATAGTATTCTTAAAAATTCTAAAAAAGTAGATGTTTTTTCGCAAGATAAAATTATTAAAACTTATATCATTGGAGAAGCAATAGCGGATATGCAAGGAAATTATATGAAAATAAATGACTTAGATGATATATATATAGTTCACATACCCGCTTTAAAAATTGACATCACCAATAAATTCTCCGCTGATATTAATTACTGGCGTAATAAAATATTCTGCAACATTAAACCGAATCAGCTAAAAAAAATACAAATTACATATCCGCAAGATATACAAAACTCTTTTATTATAACAATACAGGACAAAATCATGCTCTACGATTTTGCTGAAAAACAAGTTAATAATGCTAATATTGAAAATATCAAAAGATACACAACATATTTCCAAAATATTGAATATGAGAATATTGTAGAAAACATCACGCAAGACAGCTTACGAAACCAAAAAACAATTTTTGAAATAACAATAACCGAAACTGACGACCAAACAACTAATTTAAAAGCATATAATTTAATAAGCAATAACCTAAAAGATACCGACTACGCAATTGCAATCCTAAACAACAAAGATATTATCAAGATAAAATATTATAATATAGATTTGCTCTTAAAAAAAATAAAATTCTTTATGAACTAAGTTTTATCTTTGCTAAAAATAATTTATAAAATAATTTATAAAATAATTTGTAAAATAATTTGTAAAATAATTTATTTTTTTATCTTTGTTTGCAGTATAATAGTGGAAATAATTTAACAATTTTAAAAAATGAAAAACTTTGCCATTATAGGTGCCGCAGGTTTCATTGCACCACGACATTTGAAAGCTATTAAAGATACAAACAACACTCTCATCGCAGCATTAGACCGACACGACTGTGTAGGTATCATGGACAGCTACTTCCCCGATGCCGACTTCTTTACCGAATACGAACGATTCGACAGACACATAGATAAACTCAAACGAACAGGTAAAAAAATAGACTACGTCAGCATCTGCACTCCTAACTATTTGCACGACTCACATATACGTTTCGCACTCCGACAACAAGCACAAGCCATTTGTGAGAAACCAATTGTACTGAACCCATGGAACATAGACGCACTCCAAGAAATAGAAACCGAAACGGGACTCAAAATTAACAACATTTTGCAACTGAGACATCACGAAGCCATCTGCAACTTAAAACAAAAAATTGACATAGAACAAGCTGACAAAATATACGACATAGATTTAACTTATATTACATCACGCGGAAAATGGTACCAACACTCTTGGAAAGGTGATATACAAAAATCCGGCGGAGTAGCAACTAACATCGGAGTCCATTTTTTTGATATGCTCATCTGGATATTTGGAGAAGTAAAACAAAATATAGTGCATCTCCAAGAATTTAACAAAGCCGCAGGATACTTAGAACTCAAAAATGCAAGAATAAGATGGTTCCTTAGCATCGACTACAATGATATACCTGAAATTATAAAAAATAAAGGACAACGTACTTTTAGAAATATTACTATAGAAGGACAAGAACTCGAATTTAGCGAAGGATTCACTGACCTACACACAATTAGCTACCAACATATCCTTAATAATCAAGGTTTTGGACTATCGGAAGTCAGACCAAGCATAGAAACTGTTTACAATATTAGAAATTCTAAACCCATAGGACTAAAAGGCGAATTTCATTCTTTTTTGAAAAATAAGTGATTCTTTAATAATTAAAATTTATTCCATGAGATTAACAGCACTTTTGTTTTTTTGCACTCTGGTTTTTTTGGCTAAATCAAATGCGCAAATAGGGGGAACAGCTACATATAAATTTCTCGACCTAATAACTGCCGCACACGTAACGGCTCTCGGGGGAAATAATATATCCCTATATGACAACGAATTAGACCTTATTGCTTACAATCCAAGTCTCCTGAAAGATAAAAGTGATAATGCTATGTCTATTAACTATGTCTCTTATTTTGCCGACATAAACTGGGGCTACACCGCTTATGCTAAACACTTTAACAAAATCGGAAATCTCGCACTCGCTATGCAATACGTAAACTACGGAACTTTTTTGAGAACTGACATACTCGGAAATAAATTAGGTAATTTCAAAGCAGCAGAATATGCCATGAACTTGGTTTGGAGCAAAAATATTGACTCCATGTGGAGAATCGGCGCGAATTTAAAACCTATTTATTCTAAATTAGAAAACCTCTACTCTATCGGAATTGCATGCGACTTAGGAATTAATTATTATAAACAAAACGACAACTTCTCCGCAGCATTTGTTATTAGAAATATCGGGACACAGATAAAACCTTATTACTCACAAAACTACGAGAAAATACCCATCGACATACAACTCGGATTAACAAAAAAACTCAAACATGCACCGTTTAGAATTTCTTTAACAGCACAACATTTACAAAAACCACGATTAGATTATAAAATAACCGCAGATAGCGAACCTGTAATAACCGAAGAAACAAAAATAACTAAACTCGACGTGTTTAAAAAATACACCGACCTGACATTTAGACACGCCATTTTCGGAATAGAATTTATGCCCTCGCAAAAATTTATGCTCGCAATAGGTTATAACCACCAAAGACGACAAGAAATGAAAACAAATATACGAAACGGAATTACCGGATTCAGCTGGGGAATATGTATTAATACAAATAAAATAATGCTCGCATTCTCAAGAGCTAACTATCACATCGCAGGACAAGCGAACAACATATCGCTACAAATTAATTTTAATCAATTTTATAAGAAAAAATAAAAATGAACAAAGCAATCAAAACTTATACTATTAAAGATATTATTATTTTGTTATCTGATGTGGACAACAAAATCAGCGCATTACAAGAATGCTCAACCGAAGATTTCCTATCGCTTAACGACCACCTTAGAAAATATTTTAAGAAAGCCGAAATAATATCTAACAACTCCTCCGAAATATTGGACATCATCAGAGGAGAAGACTATTACACTATCTTACAGAAACTAAACTTCTTACAAGACGAAATAAAATTGCAAATATTCCTCTTCGAAGAACGAATAGAAAAAAGTATCAACACATACGAGAAAATTTTAACAAGCTTAAATCTTATTCTTGTCCAGCTAAAAAACTTCAGTCAAAATATACTTATTCTAAACCTTATACTTACTAATTTAAAATTAAATATTACTTTCTCCAAATCAGGAAATATTATTGACACTGAAACCGATAACATTAAACAAAAAATTAGTAATCTGAAACTTATATTGCAAGACTACGAAATTAGTCTCGCTAATCTTAAAAATCTATCCGGACTAACACTCTCTAAACTCAACGACCTGAAAAAACGAAATTTCACTAACGTGGACAAAATTATAAGTAACATAAATGCGTGTATCAATATCATTAAAGATAAACACGAAGAAGCCGCACTCAAAATCCCCGAACTAAAACGCATAACTTATGATTACACCGAAAGCTTTAACAAGATAGTTACTAATTTACAATACCATGACATCATCAGACAACGGATGGAGCATGTGCAACTAACTCATCAAAAACTAATCTCCGAGTTTGTTAATATTAAACTTGATTTATACAATCCTGAAAATTATGCTGACCTATTTGTTAAAATGAAAGACATTGTGACGCTACAAGTAGAACAACTAATTAATACGAATCAGCAATATCAAAAAGCCGTAGACGAAATAACCCGAAAATTCATGGAGATAGCAGACGACATGTCTATTTTAATCTCCATTAGTCTCCAATTTACAGGAAACCGTTTCGGCGGAAACGAAACTTATTTTAAAGAAGTTGCCGATAAACTGAACAATGTTATTAATCTTTTAAATATATTCCTTAATATAAACACCGAATTTACTAACAATGCTGAAAATATAAACAAACTAATCACTGAAAACCAGAACATTGTCATCAAAATGGTAGAATGTTTCTACTCTATTAAAGATGCCGAACAAGATATTTTGCGAAAAGTGAATTACAACTTCGGAAACGACATAACCATATTAGATATTATCCAACAATTAAATAACATTACTATCAACGCACAAAGTAACATAGAAAATGTGAAAATTAATTACCAACAAATCATCGGTATGGTAAACCTCTCCGCACGACAAACAGAATATCAAGCAAGTAGAAAAAACTCCATAACTAATTTTGCCAAATCTATTTCTAAAATAGAAGATATTATTTTCTTGCTTAGAAAAAGCAATGAAATAGTAGATACCAAAATTATTGACAACACCGAACTCGGATTAAATATTGCCTCCGAAATAAAATCAACTACCTCACAAATAAAATATTATGACCTCTTCGAAAAAATAATCTTCGAGATAATAGATAATCTCGGTAAACTTATTAATAATATAAACGAAGACACTTTAAACATCATCAGAAAAAGTAGACACGACAACCTCGAAAATCTTAAAAACAGCTACACTATGCACGCACAACGACAACTACACAATAAAATAATTAATGACAATAACAATGATAATAATAAAGAGATAACTGACGAAGAAGAAGTTACTTTTTTTTGATAATTAAAAATAAAAATTATTTAAGATTAAATATTAATTTCAAAAAAAAAAATTTAACTTTGCATTGTACATTCTAACTTGAAAATATAAAATAAATGTAAACTATGTCAAAAAAAATACTGATAGTAGATGACTCCGTCAGCATACGAGAGGTCATCACATTTACACTCGAAAATGCAGGTTATCAAATCATTGTAGCCGAAGATGCTAAAGAAGCACTCAAAATGGCTAACGAAAATATTGTAGATTTGGTTATCACTGATTTATACATGCCCGAAATGGACGGAATAGAACTGATACGACAACTCAGACAAAAAGAAAATTACAGCAAAATTCCTATACTGTTTTTAACAACAGAATCGCAGTCTAATAAAAAGAACGAAGCTAAAGAAGCAGGTGCAACAGGATGGATTATAAAACCATTCGTCCCCGCTAAACTGCTCGCCGCCATCAATAAAGTTCTAACCCAATAATTAATATAAAAAAATGAAAAAAAGTATTGTAGTAGTTGAAGATTCCAAAACCATACTCGAAGTCCTTAGCTTTTCCCTCGAAAAAGCCGACTACAACATTTATACTGCCATCTCCGGAGCGGAAGCCCTTAAATTTTTTGACGGCAGAGAAATAGACCTCATGATAACTGACCTATACATGCCCGAAATGGACGGTATAGAATTAGTTAAAAAAGTCAAACTTATAGACAAATACAATAATATCCCCATATTATTCCTAACTACAGAATCCCAACAAGCTAAAAAAATGGAAGCTAAAAAAATCGGCGCAACAGGATGGGTTATTAAGCCATTCGTCCCCGAAAAACTAGTACAAGCTATTAATAAACTACTTAAAGTCTAATAATGAAAACAAACGAACTAACAAAAATATTCGAAGCCAAACTCTCTAAAATGGATTTTGACCGACTTAGTAATTTCATCTATACTAATTACGGTATAAAGATGCCACCGGCTAAGCATATTATGTTACAAAGTCGTTTGCAAAAACGCCTCCGAACTCTCGGCATTACTAACTTCTCAGAATATGTAAACTACGTATTTAGTAAAAAAGGACAAGACGAAATTATACACATGATAGATGTCGTATCTACTAATAAAACAGATTTTTTTAGAGAACCACAACATTTTGAATATCTCAAAAACACTATATTACACGAAGCTTACAACTATAATAAACAACGATTCTTCAAGATATGGAGCGCAGGATGCTCAAGCGGAGAAGAAGTTTATACTATTGCAATTGTAATGTCCGAATTTGCTAACACAAACCCCGGAATAGACTTCTCAATCCTCGGTACTGACATCTCTACAATAGTTCTGGAAAAAGCAACCACCGCAGTATATCCTATAGAAAAAGTAGATGTCATCTCATTAGAACTCAAACGAAAATACCTCTTGAAAAGTAAAGATAAAGAAGAAAAAAATGTAAGAATAGTTCCAAACCTCCGAAGTAAATGTCACTTCCAGAGACTTAATTTCATGGAAAACTCATACGCCATCAACGACAACTTTGACATTATCCTTTGCAGAAACGTACTAATATACTTCGACCGTGAAACACAAGAAAAAGTCATCACAAAACTGAGCAGACACCTAAAAACAGGTGGACACTTCTTCCTCGGACACTCAGAATCTATAACAGGATTAGAGGTGCCACTAAAACAAATAAAACCAACAATTTTTAGAAAAATATAACTCCTTAAATCCAAATAACATGTACAACAATACGAAAATAACAGACGAACTTCTTATTGACGAACTAAAAATAAGAATCTCAAGATATCACGAAGCTCTCTCCGAGCTGCAATCACTAAATATTGAATTAAAAGATGTAAATAAGAAATTACAAGAATCCGAATCCTTAAAAACACACTTCTTATCTAATATCGCTAACGAAATTGTAAACCCTTTCACTTCTATACTCGGATTATCTAAAAGTATTATGTCAATGGACAAAAATAATTTTGATAAAGCCAAAAAAATGGCAGAATATATTTATCTTGAAGCCTTTAACCTTGACTTCCAATTAAAAAATATTTTCGCCGCCGCAGAAATAGAAGCCGGAGAAGCATCAGTGTTATATTCTAATGTCTCTATTAAAGATATTGTTAAAAATATACTTGAACAATTCAAATCGGAAATGACCCTCAAAAATATAAATTATACTATTATTGATAACATAGAAACAGAAAATTGTAAGTTCAAAACCGACAACGAAAAATTCTCCCTCATTATTTCTAACCTCATTAGCAATGCCATAAGCTACGGAAAAGACAATTCTAAAATAGAAATTATTTTTGAGAAAACACAAGACATCTTAAAAATAACTGTCAAAGACCAAGGAAAAGGAATAACAAAAGACAAACGACAAAAAATATTCGACCGATTTAATAGATCCGGAACAGGTATTAATTCAATAGACAAAGGACACGGAATAGGACTATCTATTTGTAAATATTATGCCGAACTTTTAGACGGAGATATTACTTTTAATTCCATAGAAAACAAAGGAACAGAATTCATCCTGACTCTCAAAGAAACGGAAGCCGACAACGACAACTACTCGGATGACTCAAATAAGATATTTTTTGGTGAAGACGAATTATTTTAACGAAAAATGGAAAAAGTTTTTTTATATCCCTCGGCATTATTTGCAAGTAACAAGCCGCATGAAATCACCACTATCCTCGGCTCCTGCGTAGCTGTATGTTTACATGACCCTATCTTAAAAATCGGAGGTATTAATCACTATATGTTACCATACTGGAACGGACGCGGACTCGCCTCCCCAAAATACGGAAATATAGCAATAGAAAAACTACTCGCTAAACTGCTCGCCTATGGAAGCGACAAAACTAATATAATGGCAAAAGTATTTGGAGGAGGAGAAGTTATACAGTCTAATAATAACCAATTTAGCATAGGAGAACGAAATGTTGAAGTAGCAAATACAATGCTCAAAGAATATAAAATACGAATATACAGCTCCTCAACAGGAGGTAAACTCGGAAGAAAAATAATTTTCAACACCGAAACAGGAGAAGTTATGCACAGATTTATACAAAATCACAATAATGAATTATAATTTTGGGAGATATGAGTTTAATTAATAAAATAAAAGTCCTCATCGTAGACGACTCAGCTCTTGTAAGACAAGCGCTGACAGCAATTTTCAGCTCCGACCAACAAATAGAGGTCATCGGAACTGCATCAAACCCATATATCGCAGTAACTAAAATACAAAAAAACGTACCCGATGTGATTACGCTCGACATAGAGATGCCTCGAATGGACGGATTAACATTCTTGAAAAAAATAATGTCACAGCATCCAATCCCCGTAATTATAATCTCAAGCTACTCCGACAAAGGTAGTGCTAATGCGCTAAAAGCACTCGAATATGGAGCCGTAGACGTAGTCAATAAACCTACTCTTAGCTCAAAAGAAGCTATAGAAGATGCCAAAATTGAACTTTGCGACATTATTAAAGCCGCTTCAATTGCTAAGATACGAAAAAAATCCCCGCTACAAGTACCACCAGTTATAGTACAACCTAAATTGTCAGCAGATGCCATCATCGCTAAAGCTAACACATACTCCTCTTTGCAAACAACGGACTTCGTTGTAGCAGTAGGAGCTTCCACCGGAGGAACAGAAGCACTTAGAGTATTTCTCGAAGCAATGCCACAAGATGCTCCCGGTATTGTCATCGTACAACACATGCCCGAACATTTTACCCGCTCATTCGCTAACCGACTTAATGACCTCTGCCGAATACGTGTTAAAGAAGCAGTTAACGGAGACCAAGTAGTCAAAGGACTCGCCATCATCGCACCCGGCAACAAGCACATGTTACTCAAAAGAGCAGGAAATAACTATTATGTAGAAGTAACAGAAGGTCCACTTGTAAACAGACACAGACCATCAGTAGATGTCCTCTTCCGCTCAACAGCTAAATTCGCAGGCAGAAATGCAGTCGGTATAATAATGACCGGAATGGGAGATGACGGAGCAAGAGGTCTATTAGAAATGAAAGAAGCCGGCGCAAGAACAGCTGCACAAGACGAAAAAACTTGCATAGTTTTTGGTATGCCTAAAGTTGCTATATCAATAGGCGCAGCCGAAAAAATACTGCCACTCGAACAACTCGCTAATTTCGCCATCAGAAGATAAAAAATATTGATATTCTTAAAATATTTTGAAAAAATGAATGAACCTAAAATATTAGTAGTAGACGACATATATTTGAATCAATTCCTCATCCAAGCAGCTTTTGAAGAAGTAGGACTCAAAGCTAAAGCAGTCAATAACGGCAAAAAAGCTATAGATGAAATACTGAACACAAATTATGACATCGTTTTCATGGACATAGAAATGCCCGTAATGAACGGTATAGAAGCCGTTAAATACATCCGCGAAAAAATGGACGACACAAAAAAAAATGTTCCGGTAATAGCACTTACTGCTCACAATTATTACGATGCGGCAACAAATTTGAATAACATAGGTTTTAATGAGGTCGTTTATAAACCTTACAACATTGATAAACTATTAAATATTATTGAAAAATACACTAATTACAAAAAAAGTTGAACCCCTAAAAATCTAAATATATGAAAAATCAAAATATGCAAAATATTATTAATAGATTTGTTTTTATTAGCTTCTTAATTGCAATTGTATATGTTGTTGCAGTACTAATTATTGACTTGTACTATAAAAATATGCAGATAACTTTTTATAATATCTTGAAATTGCACTCGCAGAACCAAATACTATTCCTTGTAGATGCAGTACCTATTATCTTCGCTTTTGCTATTTACAGATTTTCACATATTTATTCGCTTAAAATACGAGAATATCAAGACGTCATAGAACGAGAAACACAAAAATCTAAAAATACATTCAACTTCATTGAGCAACTACGACAAGGCAAAACGGACTCTAAATTTGAATTCTTCTACGCACGAGACACACTCGCACAGTCATTAGTTAATCTTAGCAAAGAACTAAAAAAGAGCAAAGAAGACGAAGAAAAACGTAAAAAAGAAGACGAACAACGAAACTGGGTCTCCGAAGGACTCGCCAAATTTGGAGCTATCCTCCGCGAAAACATTGGTGACCTCGACAAATTATCCACCGAAGTAACAAGCAATCTCGTCAAATACATAGATGCGCAGCAAGCGGCTTTCTTTATCATAGAAGAAAAAAACGAGGAAAAATATTTTGAGATGACAGCACATTTTGCTTACGGAAGAAAAAAATTCGCAGACAAAAAACTGCTATGGGGAGAAGGACTTATCGGAGCATGTGCATTAGAGAAAAAAACTATTTTTATTGAAAAAGTATCCGAAAACTTTGTTGAAGTAACATCCGGACTCGGAAAAGCTAACCCAAGATGTTTACTTATACTACCCCTAAAAAATAATGACGACATATATGGAGTCCTTGAAATCGCATCTTTCAAAGTGTACGAAGACTATGAAATAGAATTTGTTGAAATGATAGCAGAAAGTATTGCATCCACTATCTCAAACGTCAAAATTAACATGCAAACAAAAAAACTCCTCAATGAATCTCAAAATCAAGCCGAAATAATGGCTCGACAAGAAGAAGAAATGAGAAATAACATGGAAGAACTGAAAGAAACACAAATAGAAGCAGCTAAACAAAGCGAACAATTTATCAGCTTCACTAACTCCGTAAACCACACTCTAATACGAGCCGAATACTCTATAGAAGGAAAACTTTTATACGCTAATACGAAGTTCCTCAACAAACTCGGATATGCAAGCAGCTCCGAAGTAGAAGGTAAACATATTTCTATGTTCATTAGCGACAAAGACAGAGTCTGGTTAGACGAACTTTGGGAGAACTTAGCAAAAGGAGGACGACACTTCGAAGGAGATATGAAACACATCTCTAAAGAAGGTAATGATATATGGACAATGGCTACTTACGTCAGCGTCAGAGACCTCGACGGCAAACCGCAAAAAATCCTATTCCTCGGAATAGATATAACTGAAGATAAAAAAACAAATCTCGACTACAAAGGACAAATAGATGCACTTAACCGGTCTACTGTCAAAGCAGACTATCTACCAAACGGAAATATTATAGAATACAATACTAAATTTGTTGAAATACTCGCATTTTCAAACGAAGAACTAAAACACAAAACAGTATTTGACTTCATAGAAGACGAAAATATTGACGAGTTCAAAATAATATGGAAAAATATACTCGCAGGAATACTGCATGAAAGCCGACAAAAAAGAGTAACAAAAACCGGCGAAATAAAATGGTTCAGAGGGACTTATACAATAGTCCACGACATGTACGGAGACCCTTCTAAGGTAGTGTACATAGCTTCGGACATCACTGAACAAACTTTAATTGAAAATAAAAATATTGAACAAACTCAAATCCTTAAAGAACAAGAAAAAAAATTGCAAGACGCCAAACTCGACCTTAGCAAGAAATTAGAGCAAGCAAGAGAAGAAATGAAACTCCAATTCCGAGAAATAGAAACAGTTAAGATGCTTAACGACAAAACTCTCGAAGGAATGCTCGACGCAATTATTTCTATAAATCAAGACGGAATTGTTACTTTCTTTAATAAAGCAGCAGAAGACCTCTGGCAAATAAAACAAGACGAAGTTCTCGGTAAAAATATAACATACATACTCCCGGAAGTAAGCATACAAGACAGAGATATGTACATGGGTAAATTCTTTAAAGCCGGCAAAAACACTCTCGTAGGACAACGTACCGAAGTATATATGCTCGACAAATACCGAGAACGAATATCCGTACTACTCACACTATCTGAAGCAAGAATTGGCTCAAGATACAGTCTAACGGCTTTCATTCAACGTATAGAAGTTGAACTCTTTTAATTAAGAAGCCTCCTCTGAAATATGTTCCGACCGGATTCACTTAACGACAGACTGTCTAAAAATACAAAAAATAAGAAAAACTGATTTTATAAGCTATTGAAAATAAAATAGTTCTAATTTTAAAAATGTTAAAAAATACAGTTTTTAGACAGTCTGACGAAAAATAACTACCCGCAGTGCAAATTAGTTAATATATATTCATATGTTATCGGTTATAAAAAAACTCGGCTACCCTTATAAAGTTGGACAAAATTTTGAACCATATAAGGAATATAAGGTCATATAAGATTGACTGGTACAACTTATATGACCTTATAATTCTTATATGGTTCAAAATTTTGTCCAACTTTATAAGGGTAGCCATTGGTTCTACTATCGCAAAAATATCTTGTAATCAAAATTTTAATTATCCTTTTTATATTTATTAATTTTTAAAATTAAATGAGAAGGAAATTAAAGATAATACTACCGGCTCAGCAATACCACATGCAGATAAAAAAAGAATTTTAAATTTTGAAATTCCTATACTTGAAGAAGGTAATATGTTAAGTTTTGAAAAAGAATTGTATTTAATATATTCAAAAGTATTGTCAAATCGTAAGCAAAACGCAACTTTGGCAAATTACCGAGATAGCATTTTATCGAAATTAATGAGCGGGGCAATAGAAATATAAATAGCAACGGCATTTATGCCGTTGAATTAAAAAAATATTTTGTAACTTTGTAGAATACATAAAAAATACAGAAGAAAATGGAAACGATAAATTATGGCAAAGCCACTAAGGATATAATAAAACAAAAACTTGGTTTAAAACAAGTAGAAGTTAGTCTTGTTTTAGAAGCATGGTTTGAACGTTCAAAAACTGTTGAAATAACTGACATAGAAGATTTCATGTTACGAAAATATCAAAAAATGATGCTTCGTCGCATACTCGAATGGAACGAATTTGAACTAAGCGAGCATTTTTTAGGTCCGATAATGGCATTAGTCGATTTTAACACCGATTATTTTTCGATGTTTGCCGAACGGACTATTGAATTTCAATCAGAAAACTATTTACTGACAGGAAAAGCCGATATGCTCGTAGCAAGCGGAGAAACCGAACCTATTAGCCCGTATTTATGTTTGCAGGAATATAAAAAACAAACCGAACCAACAGGACACCCATTGTATCAGGTAATTAGCGAAATGTATGCGGCTTCACAAAAAAACAACAATATGATGCCTGTTTATGGAATTTCTATAATTGGTAAAATGTGGCAATTTGTTGTATTGCAAAATACTGAATATTTTTTAAGTTATTCGTTTACGGCAGATAGTGTTCAACTATTTGAAATCTACAAAATACTGAAAGCCTTGAAAGATATTTTAATAGAAAATGCGATAAAAGAAAACAACAGTAAGGCAGAATAATGAAAGAGCAAGATATTGAATTATACGCTATTGATTTACTAAAAAACAAGGCTACACTTATTTGCATGGAAACCAAACCGAACGCACAAGCACAAAAGAAGTTGTGTTGGTTGAACGTTTGCGAAATGCAATAGATAAATTAAATCCTACTCTACCGCACGACGTAAAAACCAACGCATTGAAACAGGTTTTAAATTTGTCGTTTTTCGATTTGGTAAACAACAACGAGCAATTTCATAATTTTTTCACCGCAGGAGTAAAAGATATTCAGTATCAACAAAAAGGAGAAACTAAATATGCAACTGTCCGGATTTGCGATTTTGAAAATCCCGAAAATAACGATTTTCTTTGCGTAAATCAATTCACCATAAAAGAAAACAAGAAAGAAATTCGCATTGATATTTTATTATTTATCAATGGTTTACCTTTGATTTTACTTGAACTCAAAAGCCCAACCGACCAACAGGCAACATTAGAAAAAGCATTTACGCAATTAGATAATTACAAACAATTTGCACCTTCGTTGTTTCATTATAATTCCATTTTGGTAATTTCGGACGGCATTGATGCACGCACCGGCTCATTAACATCAAACTACAATCGGTTTTTAACTTGGAAAATTCCACAAAACAAAAACGTGTTAGGTTTTCAAAACCTAACACGTTTATTACCAATAGAAATGTTAATCAACGGAATGTTGGACAAAGCAACCGTTTTAGATTTAATCAAACAATTTACGGTATTTGAAAAAAACAAACGCACCGACACCAAAACCGGCTTAACAACCGTAGTTGTAGAAAAGAAAATCGCAGCATATCATCAATATTATGCAGTAAACAAAGCCGTTACAGCCACGCAAACCGCCGTAAAAAAAGACAAACGAGCCGGAGTAATTTGGCATACGCAAGGTTCGGGCAAAAGTTTAAGTATGCTTTTTTATTCGGGCAAACTGATTTTAAAATTAGACAATCCCACACTTTTAGTTCTCACAGACCGTAACGATTTGGACGACCAATTGTTTGATACATTTGCAAATTGTTCGGCACTTTTGCGACAAGAACCCCGACAAGCCGAAAATTCGGAAGATTTGAAACGACTTTTGAAAGTAGCAAGCGGAGGAGTAATATTTACTACTATTCAAAAATTTTTACCCGAAAAAATTCAAAATAGGCAAATTCAAAACGTGTTAGGTTTTGAAAACCTAACACGTTTGAATGTAGCCGCCGAACCGGAAGCCGAATATATTCGCTCAAAATTTCCGTTACTATCCGAACGCCGTAATATTGTGGTAATTGCAGACGAGGCACACCGCAGTCAATACGATTTTATTGACGGTTTTGCACGTAATTTGCGTGACGCTTTACCAAATGCCACATTTATAGGTTTTACCGGAACGCCCGTAGAATTAACAGACCGAAACACACAAGCAGTTTTTGGCGATTATATTGATATTTACGACATTCAACAAGCCGTTAACGACGCCTCAACAGTTCGTATTTTCTACGAAAGTCGTTTGGCAAAAGTAAATTTGCCCGAAGAACAAAAAGAAATTTTAGATATTGAATTTGAAGAACTTACAGAACAAGAAGAATTAACGCAACAGGAAAAAATAAAATCGAAATGGAAAAAATTAGAGGCAATTGTAGGCAGTGAAAAACGCTTAAAAAACGTTGCCACTGATATAGTTGCACATTTCGAGGAACGAGAAAAAGCATCGTTTATAAACCGCACCGAAAGCAAAGCAATGATTGTGTGCATGAGCCGCCGAATTTGCATTGACTTATATAAACAAATAATTGCTTTACGCCCCGATTGGCACAACGAAAACGACACCGAAGGCACAATAAAAGTAATAATGACAGGCAGCGCCACCGACCCGAAAGATTGGCAACCGCATATTCGTTCAAATCAAAACGTAAAGATATTGGCGACCGTTTAAAAAATCCAAACGACCCGCTTAAAATTGCAATAGTCCGTGATATGTGGCTTACTGGTTTTGATGCACCTTGTTTAAATACGCTTTACATTGACAAGCCAATGAAAGGACACAGTTTAATGCAGGCAATTGCCAGAGTTAATCGTGTTTACAAAGAAAAAACAGGTGGTCTTGTGGTTGATTATTTGGGCATTGCATCGGAACTGAAAAAAGCGCTTGCCGATTATACAAAAAGCGGTGGAAAAGGCAAACCAACATTTAATCAAGAAGATGCTGTAAATATTATGCTCGAAAAATACGAAATTGTTTCGCAACTATTTTTTGGTTTCGATTATAAACAATTTCATAACGTTCAAACAATTCAAAATCAGATAAAAATAATACTTGATGCTCAGGAACATATTTTGGGAGTAGAAGACGGCAAACAACGATTTATTGAGCAAACCTGACTTTTAACAAAAGCATTTGCATTGTCAGTTCCACACGAAAAAGCCCTTGCAATTCGTGATGATTTATTGTTTTTTCAAACCTTAAAAACCAGATTGTTAAAATTCACAGGCGAAGAAGACGTGTTAGGTTTCCAAAAACCTAACACGTCTAAAAAATCAAAAGAAGAAATAGATATTGCAATACGTCAAATAGTTGAGAGAGCAGTAATTTCAGACGAAGTAATAGACATTTTTGATGCAACAGGTATAAAAAAACCAGATATTTCGATACTTTCAGACGAATTTTTGGCAGAAGTAAAAGGCATGAAACATAAAAACGTTGCTTTGGAATTGCTAAAAAAACTTTTGAACGATGAAATTACAAAACGTTCAAAATTCAATATATTCCCTTTTGGTCTTTTAAAGTTATAGTGAAAAATTTGCCAAACCACACTAAACGGTGAAACTGATATATAACATTTAAGCACCAAAAGGGAATAGTTCAAAGTAAAAAATTCTCTGAAATATTAGAAACAACAATCAAAAAATATCAAAACCGAGCAATTACATCAGCAGAGATTTTAGATGAATTGTTTGGTTTGGTAAACGATATAAAAGAAAGCGATGATTTTCGCACAAAGTTAAAATTAACAGAAGACGAATATGCTTTTTACACAGCATTAGCCGAAAACGAAAGTGCCGTAAGAGAATTTGGCGATGATATTTTATGCCAAATTTCAAAACGTTTAATTACTGTAATTAAGGAAAATGCCACAATAGATTGGAAAATAAAAACCAATGTAAGAGCAAAAATGCGAATAGCCGTAAAACGACTTTTAACTGAATTTGGTTATCCGCCTGATAAAGCAGAAAAATCATCTTACATAGTTATAGAACAAGCCGAAACATTGGCACAATTTATTGATAATGAAGAATAACTTATGTGCAAATATTGACAGTTTAGAATTTTTAAGGGCAAGCTGCTTTTGCACTTTTGTTTTTTTGCATTGTGCTAAAACACAAACATTTGTGCTAACACCAACAAAAACAAAAAGTTAAAAGTA
>DYQJ01000297.1 GCA_020719345.1 Draconibacterium orientale
AAAATTAAAAACATCGTGAAAAAGAAGATTTTGAAAAGAAAGAATATTTTGTCGTTATTAGCAGCAACCATAATTATTATTGTTGTTAATTATATTTTTTCGTACCTTAACTTGCGAATAGATTTAACTGCCGAAAAAAAATATACGTTGTCAGATTATACGAAAAATATTCTTACGAATATGAATCAGCAAATTTTTATAACAGTTTACCTCGAAGGAGACGAACTGAGTATCCCGTTTATTAAGATGCAAAACTCTGTTAAAGAACTACTTGACGAATTTAAAATTCATGCTAAGCAAAATATCGTCTATCAGTTTGTCAATCCCTCTGACGAAGATAAAACGGATGACGAAAAAAAATTACAGTACCAGAGACTTTATAATCTCGGTATTGTTCCCGTAGAAACAAACGAAATTAAAGAAACACAAAGCAAAAAAGCTACTATATTCCCAAGTGCAATATTAACTTATACCGAATTTATAGAAAAAGGAAATTATAATAACACAAAAGACACGCTTGTCACTCGCGAAATAGGGGTAAATTTTCTGAACAACGACCCTAATTATCTGGCAACAAGTCAAGAAAATATAAATAATTCTATTCAAGCACTTGAATATAAGTTTATTAACGAGATAAATAAAATCAGCCGCCCGAGTAAACCGAAAATTGCATTCATAGAAGGACACAACGAACTCTCCGAACTTGAAGTTATAGAAATATCTACTACTCTCTCCGAATATTACAACATAAGACGAGGACCAATTCAAGGAAATTACGGAATCCTTGATAATTTTGAAGCCATAATAATAGCCAAACCGACAACTACATTCTCCGATGCCGACAAATTTGTGATAGACCAATATATAATGAATGGCGGAAAAGTTCTCTGGCTCGTAGACGGCGTGCAAGTAGATATGGACAGCATATATTTTTATAAACATACTTTTGCCATGCCTTCACATCTTGAACAAATTAAAATATTAGATATGCTCTTCAAATATGGAGTCCGAGTGAATACGGATATCATACAAAACGACGAATGTTCACTTATCCTCCTCAAAGGAACTTCCGGAACGGGAGAAGACAGAGACTATTACTACAAATGGGTATATTTTCCCGTACTTTTAACTAAAAATGACCACATTATAAATAAATATATCAATGTAGTAAAAACAGAATTTATCAGCTCAATAGACACCGTAGGCGAAAATACGGACATCAAAAAAACAGTCATTCTTTCTACCTCGCAATTCTCTAAAAAGTTAAATATTACTGTCCCGCTGGAAATAAATTTTGAGGAGATAAATAACGTACCCGACAAAATTTTCTTCAACTCCGGCTCAATGCCCGTAGGTGTTCTTCTGGAAGGAATATTTACCTCATGTTTTAAAAATCAGACTATTAGCAAATACATGCCCGATACTAAACTATTTAAAGAAAAAAGTATAGAAACGAAACAGATAGTCATTGCTGACGGAGATATAGCTAAAAATGTTGTCAAATCAACCGGCGAGACGATGCCACTCGGTTTTGATAAATATTCTTTATATACTTTTGGAGGAAATACTGAAATCATTTTAAATGCACTAAATTACCTTTGCAACGATGCCGAATTGATGCAACTAAGATCTCGCGAATTTAAGTTGAGACTACTTGATAAAGATAAAATAACTGATTATAAGATACTTTGGCAAATAATTAATGTCTTATTACCGATAATAATTATTATTTTATTTGGAATAGTAAATATTTTTCTTAAAGAACATAAATATAAATAATTTTTATTTTCGCTTTTTCAAAAAAAATGTTTTTCTTTACAAAATATCTTCATTATTATTATCACAATTTTATTTTTTATTGTTATGCCGGATGAAAAAGATTTAATATATAAAGTCGCAACGCTGATGTCAGAAAACAAAGAACTCTCGCGACAAATAAAAGAGCTTACCAAGCAAAACGAGATATACTCGGCTGAAAACGAGAGATTAGAAAATATCATCGCACAGCTGCCACCATCAGTTCTCCCAAAAGGGACGAAGACTAATATTGGAAGCAATGTCTTGAGATTCAAGATGGCGACTGTAATGTACATGCACATACAAGGTTTCAAACAAATCTCCGAAGGAAACCATACCGGAGATATTATTGACGAACTCGACCAAATTTTATATCATTTCAACAATATCGCTGATAAATATAATTTGCAACGAGTTAAGACCATCGGAGATGCATTCATGTGCGCAGGAGGAGTACCGGTCAAAAATAATACGAATCCTATAGACGTAGTCCTTGCCGCTTTGGAAATGGGATATTATCTTAATAATCTTAAAATTGAATACGAAAAACAGAACCGCGAATTTTGGGATTTAAGAATAGGAATCCATACAGGACCCGTCTCGGCTACCGCTTTTGGAAAGAAAAAAATCTCCTACGACCTCAAAGGTGAATCGGTTAATATCGCCTCACGAATGGCTACTACCGCCGACTCAGGAAAAATAAACATCTCTATAAATACTTATCTTCTTGTCAATGAATATTTTATTTGCGATATGCACGGTACAATTCCAGTCAAATATGAAGGAGATATGGAAATGTATCATGTTAAAAAACTTAAAACCGCTTACTCTGAAGACCGAAAAACCGGAATTTACCCTAACGACATCTTTCAAGTCAAATATGCACTCAGACAATTTACTGACCTTCAAGAAATTATTCTAGATAAATTAGAAAAAGAACTGCCCGAATATTTGTATTATCACAATTTTAAGCACACCATTGACGTTGTTAATCAAGCCGAACTGATAGGATACGGAGAAGGAGTAGATGATGAAGCAATTTTGTTACTCAAAACAGCTGCATTATTTCACGACGCCGGACACACGATTAACTATAAAAATCACGAATACTATGGTTGTCAAATAGCACGTGAAATTTTGCCACAGTATAAGTACACACAAGACCAGATAGAATCTATTTGTGAAATAATTATGGCTACGCAAATGCCTCCGAACCCTAAAAATATTTTAGAGAGAATTATTTGCGACTCTGACCTTGACTATCTCGGACGCTCCGACTTCGTGCCGGTATCTAATACGTTATACGAAGAACTAAAAGCGCAAAACATTATTAATGACCTTAATGAATGGAATAAAATACAAGTCAAATTCCTGACAGCACACCAATATTTCACCGCCACCGGAAACAGACTACGAATCGTAAACAAAGAAAAACAGATACAACGAATCAAAGAACTTATCATCTGGGACAACGAACAAAAAAGACTCGAATTTGAAACTATTGTAGAAACCATTAAAAAAACTGCTGAAGAAAAAAATAAACTTAATAATATCAATAACAATGAAAAAGATAACCTATAGCACAGCAATATTGATGATTCTTTTTTTCTCAATATTACAAAGTTACAAGATAGAAAACAAAAATGTTGCTATCGACAAAGACAAAATCTTGAAACTCGTGAACGACCACAGAAAAAAGGGCTGCTACTGCGGAACAGAATATTTTGAGTCCACTACCAAATTAGTGTGGAACAATAAACTTGAAAGCGCCGCACAAAAACACGCCAAATGGATGAGTGACAACAAAAAACTCTCGCACAAAGGTAAAAATAACTCCTCCGCAGGTGACCGAATTAAAAATGAAGGTTATAAATGGTCAACGTATGGAGAAAATGTCGCAAACGGATACGAAACCGAAGAAGAAGTAGTAGAAGGATGGATAAACAGCCCCGGACATTGCAAAAATATCATGAACCCAAACTTCAAAGAGATGGGAGTAGCAAAATCAGGAGAATACTGGGCGCAAGCTTTTGGAACAGAACAATAACGAATTATACTCATTACTATTTTTTGAAATAATATTTTCCTGCTTGTTTTATATAGATATTTTATTTAGCAACGTAGTTGCGTAATCTTTGTAGAAAAAAATAACGA
>DYQJ01000061.1 GCA_020719345.1 Draconibacterium orientale
TTTTTTCTTTCATATCTTTCATTCCTTTGTGGTTTTAATTTTTTTTACCACAGAGGAATGAAAGGAATGAAAGGAATGAAAGTTGTTTTTTCTTTCATATCTTTCGTTCCTTTGTGGTTTTAATTTTTTTTTACCACATAGGAATGATTTGTAATTGTTGATGTAGAAGTAACTTGAAAAGCGATTTTCTTTTCTGTGTCAATTAAATCAATTGCCGGGAAATTTTTTTTTAAGTCATTTGCATTCATTAAGTTAGAAGCATCAAATATTTCTTTTAGTACGGGTATGAGCGCGTATTCCGAAATTTTATTTATATCGTATAAGTCAGCAGAATTTAATAACTCTATTTCATGTTGGCATCTACTCAATAATTCTGCAATTCGTAAAATTGATTTTTGTTGATTCATATTTTTATTTTTTTTGTAAAAGTATAATTTTTATAGTAAAAATAAGATTATTTTTTAATGTAAAAAAATAAAATCAACTTAAATAATTAAAGTTTTTGTTAATATAATAAAATTTAAAAATCTTTCCTTAAAATATGTTGATAATAATAAAAAATATGGTAGTGTAAATTTTTAAGTGATAAATTTTTTGAACCATATAAGGCATATAAGAACATATAAGGTTTATAAGTATTATCACTGGAAAAATTACAGTTCCAAAAATATTACATTTGTAGTAATGTTATAAAATTATCCCTTTTAATAAAAATTAACATTTATTCTTTCAATATATTTTAGAAAAAGACAAATTTATAAACATATAATTAATACTAACGAAATAAAAAAATGAAACAAAAAATATTATTAATAATCTTATTTTCAGTTATTTTCAATTTTGTAAATGCACAATGTAAGCAACAATTTGTTTATATTTGTGCTTCCTCTGGGTGTTCAATTTATTTAAAAGACTTTAATACTGTTTTGTTGAAAGATAAAAATACTTCAAATTCTATCAAAAAATTTACGTTTGAAGTAAAAAAAGGAACTCATTACAGATTAAGTATTTGTTCACCAGATAATAATATTAATGAAGTTTTTGTAAACTTGTATAATTCAAATGATTCACTTTTAGTTTCAAATTATCGTGATGATAGAGAAAAATATGGGGCTTTTGATTTTATATGTCAAAACACAGATAATTACTATATTACAGTAAATTCAGATTTCAAAAAATATGATAAAATTCATTTATCTATTGTTTTAAACTTTGTCGGTAAAAATAAATAATAAAATGTTCAGTAATAATTTCAACTGACTTGCATTAGCATAATGATTTTTTATTCTACAATAACGTGAGTTCGAGATTTAATTTATTGAAAATTTGATTATTAACGTTTAATATAATAATAATTTCAATTCTCATTTTATCAACTCCGAAAGGAGTTGCACATTAATAACCACCGATAAAATCGGTGGTAAAATAAGATGATACACCAACTCAGAAATGAGTTGCACATGAATAGACATAAAAAATATTAACTAATTGTTTTACATATTTTTAGCAAAATTATTAATGTGAAACTCCTTTCGGAGTTTTTTGTTTAATCCAGAACTCACATTACAATAATTAATATACTGGAACATGGCATAAATTTCAATCAACAAAATCAACTATTTTCAGCAACATATTTTTCGTATAGTTCAAATAAAAATTCTATTCGTTCGGTCTCATTTTCAAATGGTTCTGGTCTATATGTCGAGTCTATAATTTTATCTAATTCGCGATGAGCTTTTAGCAATTTTACGGGAGTCAGATTAGTATCGTACAAATCGGATAGCGAACTATTTGTATATGTGGCTCTTATGTCCAATATTTTTTGTGCGGCATTTTCTATTTTTTTTATTTGTTTGTCTGTCAAATTTTTGGGGAACGGAAAAGTATTGTAAACAATTTCATTACTGTAGCGATAACGACTCTCTAATCTACCGCAAACTCTACGCATCCACGCCATGTGCATAGTGGAAGTCAATATTCCAAAGTGATAAATAGTGGCATTTGGAACTAAACTACACGAATTGTTGGCGATAGAAAGTTTATTGATAAAAGTTATTGGAACGAATTTTCTGTTTTCTGAACTTGTTAGCGGTATAACAATATAATCGGAGTCAGGTTGACGTATTTCGCCAAACAAATAAGGAGTTTCGGCTAACTTATTAGTTGTCTGTCGTTTACTTTGTAAGCGATGTTTTTTCACTTCTTCTACTCGTTTGTAAACATGCGTCATCTCTTTCAACTCATTTGGTTGAATATCAACGAGCCACAAACACCAACGCATTTTTCCGTTCAAATATTCATGCGCACTAATCAGTGGACGTATCCATTTTTCCGAGTTGGGTTCTTTTTGTATTAATTCGTCTTTTTCTTTTTTGCTCAAAATAAGAAATCCGCCATCGTTAGGCATGCTTCCAAAACATATTTCGGGAACATCGCATATCGGTTTGCGGCGCTTCAAAATCGTAATATTGTTACCTGCAACAAGATATGGACTAATATTTTTGACGATACGTTTTTGTGGTTCGTCTTTGATATCTGCATATTGGTACAAATATTTTTCGGTTTTTGCATTTATTCCAAAACCAATTATGACACAATGAACGGCAGCAAATTCTTTGGCTTCGTTTGACCATTTGAAAGTTTGATGAGCAAAATTTATGGTTACGTTGTATTTATTAAACAAAATATTCCACAAAATTCCTGTTTGTTCGCCTTGCGAAATAGAATTGGTGGACACGAAAGCCGTTTGAGTTTTCGTATTTTTCAACATATATTCCGAAGCTTTTTTGTACCAACAAGTTACATAATCTAAAATACCTGCTCCACTTTCATTTTTAAAAACGTCAGATATTTCCGTTTTTTGATTTTCTGTTTGAAATTGTTTACCCACAAAAGGCGGATTGCCCATAATATAGTCAAAAAATTGTCTTCTATTTTTGGGTTTCCAATCGGTGGTTAATGCGTTGCTATTCTGTATGTTTGCTTCTTGCGAAAGGGGAATTGTCGGTACGGTTTCGCCAAATTCCAATTCCAAACGCATGTTTAATTGGTGTTGAGTGAGCCACATTGCTACCTCGCCAATCATTGCAGAGGTTGTATCTATCTCGTAACCATGAAATTGATTTAAAAGTACGTTGTTTAATAAATTAGTGTCAAAAACAAAATTATTGTTTTTTTGAAGTTTAATTATTTCAATATCAAGCATTCGCAGTTCGCGGTAGGTTACGACCAAAAAATTTCCGCATCCGCAAGCGGGGTCGAGAAAAGTTAAAGAACTTATTTTCTTGCGAAACTTTTCGAGAGTATTTTCATTTTCTTTCGCTTTGTTAAATTCTTTCTGCAAATCTTCTAAAAATAAAGGATTTAGTAGTCGCAAAATATTTTTTTCGGAAGTATAATGTGCGCCCAGCGTTCGGCGTTCGGCCTGATTAATAACGGCTTGAAAAAGCGAACCAAAAATCACCGGCGAAATATACGACCAATCGTATTCGCAACACTTGATAAGTGCCTCGCGAATTGTTGAATTAACTTTTTTTAGGTGCGATATTTTTTGCTTAAACAAACCGCCATTTACATACGGAAATTGATTTAAAACTTCGTCAAAATCTTTATTTTCACGATTTTCAGTATTTAAAACTTCAAACAATGTTTTAAGATTTTCTGCTAATGTTTTGGTGTTTGTCTGAAAACGCAAATAATTTTCAAACTGTTTTAATTTGAAAATTCCTGTATCTTCGGCAAACATGCAAAACATCAGTCGGGCTAAAAATATGGCTATTTCGTTTGGCGAAAAATCATTTTTATCTATTGCATCATACACATTAGCAATAAGTTGTGCGGCTTGCATATTTATTTTTTCTTCTATTTCTTCCATTTGCGAAGCGAACAGCGGAAAAAAGTCAAAATAATCAAGTTCTGCAACCAAATTTTCTAATAACACTTCTTTTTTGAAACGAATATCCACTTTTTTTGAGCTCAACCGAATTACAGAATGAATCTGGAAACGCTTGAAATTCATGAGCAAAATTATTTCAGGACGTTGTATATCAGGCAAATATTCTATGTATTCTTTTGCCTGATTCAGTGTGGTTTCCCAATTCTTTGGGTTATCTTTATTTGCCGATTTTGCCTCGATAATAAGTTTACCCGACCACAAAAAATCGGCAAAAGAAACTCCCAACGCATTTTTTTTGCGAATGGGTTTTTCAAATTGTCCATAGTCTTTGCGATATAAATCAAATATCTCGAAAAATTCGTTAATAAAAGTTTGTGATTCAGCACGTTCTTCCGAAGCACCTTTCCAGTTTTGAACAAATTTTTCTGCGTTTTGGCGGATTTTGTCTGATAACATATTTTATTTTATTATAATATCTTGAATTACAGATGAATGCGAGGAATGAAAGTTTTTTTCTTTCATATCTTTCATTCCTTTGTGGTAATTTTTATCTTTCAAATTTTTAGTTTTCAGCAACATATTTTTCGTATAGTTCAAATAAAAATTCTATTCGTACGGTCTCATTTTCAAATGGTTCTGGTCTATATGTCGAGTCTATAATTTTATCTAATTCGCGATGAGCTTTTAGCAATTTTACGGGAGTCAGATTAGTATCGTACAAATCGGATAGCGAACTATTTGTATATGTGGCTCTTATGTCCAATATTTTTTGTGCGGCATTTTCTATTTTTTTTATTTGTTTGTCTGTCAAATTTTTGGGGAACGGAAAAGTATTGTAAACAATTTCATTACTGTAGCGATAACGACTCTCTAATCTACCGCAAACTCTACGCATCCACGCCATGTGCATAGTGGAAGTCAATATTCCAAAGTGATAAATAGTGGCATTTGGAACTAAACTACACGAATTGTTGGCGATAGAAAGTTTATTGATAAAAGTTATTGGAACGAATTTTCTGTTTTCTGAACTTGTTAGCGGTATAACAATATAATCGGAGTCAGGTTGACGTATTTCGCCAAACAAATAAGGAGTTTCGGCTAACTTATTAGTTGTCTGTCGTTTACTTTGTAAGCGATGTTTTTTCACTTCTTCTACTCGTTTGTAAACATGCGTCATCTCTTTCAACTCATTTGGTTGAATATCAACGAGCCACAAACACCAACGCATTTTTCCGTTCAAATATTCATGCGCACTAATCAGTGGACGTATCCATTTTTCCGAGTTGGGTTCTTTTTGTATTAATTCGTCTTTTTCTTTTTTGCTCAAAATAAGAAATCCGCCATCGTTAGGCATGCTTCCAAAACATATTTCGGGAACATCGCATATCGGTTTGCGGCGCTTCAAAATCGTAATATTGTTACCTGCAACAAGATATGGACTAATATTTTTGACGATACGTTTTTGTGGTTCGTCTTTGATATCTGCATATTGGTACAAATATTTTTCGGTTTTTGCATTTATTCCAAAACCAATTATGACACAATGAACGGCAGCAAATTCTTTGGCTTCGTTTGACCATTTGAAAGTTTGATGAGCAAAATTTATGGTTACGTTGTATTTATTAAACAAAATATTCCACAAAATTCCTGTTTGTTCGCCTTGCGAAATAGAATTGGTGGACACGAAAGCCGTTTGAGTTTTCGTATTTTTCAACATATATTCCGAAGCTTTTTTGTACCAACAAGTTACATAATCTAAAATACCTGCTCCACTTTCATTTTTAAAAACGTCAGATATTTCCGTTTTTTGATTTTCTGTTTGAAATTGTTTACCCACAAAAGGCGGATTGCCCATAATATAGTCAAAAAATTGTCTTCTATTTTTGGGTTTCCAATCGGTGGTTAATGCGTTGCTATTCTGTATGTTTGCTTCTTGCGAAAGGGGAATTGTCGGTACGGTTTCGCCAAATTCCAATTCCAAACGCATGTTTAATTGGTGTTGAGTGAGCCACATTGCTACCTCGCCAATCATTGCAGAGGTTGTATCTATCTCGTAACCATGAAATTGATTTAAAAGTACGTTGTTTAATAAATTAGTGTCAAAAACAAAATTATTGTTTTTTTGAAGTTTAATTATTTCAATATCAAGCATTCGCAGTTCGCGGTAGGTTACGACCAAAAAATTTCCGCATCCGCAAGCGGGGTCGAGAAAAGTTAAAGAACTTATTTTCTTGCGAAACTTTTCGAGAGTATTTTCATTTTCTTTCGCTTTGTTAAATTCTTTCTGCAAATCTTCTAAAAATAAAGGATTTAGTAGTCGCAAAATATTTTTTTCGGAAGTATAATGTGCGCCCAGCGTTCGGCGTTCGGCCTGATTAATAACGGCTTGAAAAAGCGAACCAAAAATCACCGGCGAAATATACGACCAATCGTATTCGCAACACTTGATAAGTGCCTCGCGAATTGTTGAATTAACTTTTTTTAGGTGCGATATTTTTTGCTTAAACAAACCGCCATTTACATACGGAAATTGATTTAAAACTTCGTCAAAATCTTTATTTTCACGATTTTCAGTATTTAAAACTTCAAACAATGTTTTAAGATTTTCTGCTAATGTTTTGGTGTTTGTCTGAAAACGCAAATAATTTTCAAACTGTTTTAATTTGAAAATTCCTGTATCTTCGGCAAACATGCAAAACATCAGTCGGGCTAAAAATATGGCTATTTCGTTTGGCGAAAAATCATTTTTATCTATTGCATCATACACATTAGCAATAAGTTGTGCGGCTTGCATATTTATTTTTTCTTCTATTTCTTCCATTTGCGAAGCGAACAGCGGAAAAAAGTCAAAATAATCAAGTTCTGCAACCAAATTTTCTAATAACACTTCTTTTTTGAAACGAATATCCACTTTTTTTGAGCTCAACCGAATTACAGAATGAATCTGGAAACGCTTGAAATTCATGAGCAAAATTATTTCAGGACGTTGTATATCAGGCAAATATTCTATGTATTCTTTTGCCTGATTCAGTGTGGTTTCCCAATTCTTTGGGTTATCTTTATTTGCCGATTTTGCCTCGATAATAAGTTTACCCGACCACAAAAAATCGGCAAAAGAAACTCCCAACGCATTTTTTTTGCGAATGGGTTTTTCAAATTGTCCATAGTCTTTGCGATATAAATCAAATATCTCGAAAAATTCGTTAATAAAAGTTTGTGATTCAGCACGTTCTTCCGAAGCACCTTTCCAGTTTTGAACAAATTTTTCTGCGTTTTGGCGGATTTTGTCTGATAACATATTTTATTTTATTATAGTGTTTTTAGTGTGTTTGGCACTCAAATTATTTTTTCAATTCTCAAACAACTTTTTAAAGTCGGCAGATAACTTTTTTCCGATTTTAAAAGGGAACGCGGATGCTCGCGGATTTTTTGCGTTGCTATTGTATTTTTTATCTTCATACATTTTTAAATCAATTTCTTGTCGGTAAACGAGTTATTTATAAGTAAATTATAAATTACAAATTCCGAAGTTATTTTTTAAATTTTACTAAGTTCGTAAATGTTTTCTTTGTTGTAATTTTTCATAAAGATTAAAATTTTCTCAAAAATAATTTTAATTATCAATTTTCACAAAAAAAGTTAATATTATTTGAAAATTTTGTTTATTAAAAAAATAGGTTCTTGAATGTTTTTTGTGGAAAATTAATTATCACGCAAAGGCGCAAAGCAAATACACACGACGCTATAATTTATATTTTGGAAAAAATTAGGATATAAAATAGAACGAAAAATAATTATTCCCAAGAAATAGTGGATATATTCCAACAAATTCTAATTTTTATTTGCCTTTTAATATAATTATTATATTTTTGCAAATAAGTTTAATTAAATTAAAGTAATACCTTTTATAATGAATTACAAAATAGATTTAACTCAGTACGGCATAATAAATGCAAAGGAAATAATTTACAATCCGAGTTATGACCTCTTATATGAAGAAGAATTAAGACCAGAGCTTCAAGGATATGAGCGCGCTTATAACACAGAATTAGGTGCCTTAAATGTGATGACTGGTGTTTTTACTGGACGTTCGCCGAAGGACAAATTTATAGTTAAAGATGCTGTCTCCGAAAATACTATATGGTGGACATCTTCGCATTCTAAAAACGACAACAAACCTACGACACAGGAAGTGTGGAAAGAATTGAAAGACCTTGTAGTCAAACAATTATCAGAGAAACGACTATTCGTAGTGGACACATTCTTAGGCGCAAATGAAAATTCGCGATTAAAAGTTCGTTTTATTATGGAGGTGGCATGGCAGGCACATTTTGTGAAAAATATGTTTATCCGTCCCACAGAAGAAGAACTTTTAAACTATGGCGCGCCCGATTTTGTTGTTATCAACGGTTCCAAAACAGTTAATCCTAAATGGAAAGAACATGGACTCAATTCTGAAGTTTTTACCGTCTTTAATCTGACTGAACGCATGCAGGTCATCGGCGGCACATGGTATGGTGGCGAGATGAAGAAAGGTATGTTTGCAATGATGAACTATTATCTACCGTTAGAAGGTATTGCCTCCATGCACTGCTCGGCAAACAAAGGTAAAAACGGCGAGGTGGCAATATTCTTTGGACTCTCCGGCACCGGCAAAACTACTCTCTCTACTGACCCGAACCGCGAATTAATAGGAGACGACGAGCATGGCTGGGATGACGACGGTATCTTCAACTTTGAAGGCGGATGTTATGCCAAAACTATCCGATTAGATAAAGACTCCGAGCCGGACATCTTTGCCGCAATACGAAAAGACGCCCTCCTTGAAAACGTGACCGTAAATCAAAGCGGAATAATTGATTTTAATGACAGCTCCGTAACGGAAAACACGCGCGTTTCATATCCTATATACCACATAGACAACATAGTAAAACCTGTTTCAAAAGCCGGACATGCTAATAAAGTTATATTTCTCTCCGCAGATGCATACGGTGTTTTGCCTCCGGTATCTAAACTGACTGACCAGCAAACTAAATATCACTTTCTCTCCGGTTTCACCGCTAAGCTTGCCGGTACTGAACGCGGAGTGACATCACCACAACCAACGTTCTCGGCTTGTTTCGGAGCAGCATTTTTGTCGTTGCACCCGACTAAGTATGGCGAAGAATTAGTTAAAAAGATGGAGCAGCACAAAGCGAAAGCATACCTTGTTAATACAGGATGGAACGGCTCCGGCAAACGTATTTCTATTAAAGACACCCGAGCTATTATTGATGCTATTTTAGACGGCTCTATAGAAGAAGCGGAAACAAAAAATATTCCTATATTCAATTTGATGGTACCGACTAATTTGAAAAATGTAAACCCAGAAATTCTTGACCCACGAGATACTTACGCTAATAAATCAGAATGGGAACGAAAAGCACAAGACCTCGCCACTTTATTTATTAAGAACTTCGAAAAATACACCGACACCGCCGAAGGTAAAAAATTAGTAGAAGCAGGTCCCAAATTATAAATTATAAATTCCGAAGTTATTTTTAAATTTTACTAATTTTCTGATTTAGACATCATTTGCTTGGTAGCCCCAAAAAAATAATGTTAAAAATATAAAATTATACTATAAATCTCAACTTTGCCAAAGTTGAAAACTTTGGCAAAGTTTTAATTACAAAACAATTACATAAGAATAAAAGTTAAAATTATAACCGTTTTGAGTATAATTAATCTATAAAATAATTTAGCATTACTTTTTTAGGACTATCTAAACCATACCAATAATTATAATTAAAAATGCAAACACTGTTAGAATTTATTAAAGATATATTTATTTTTGATTCTGCTAAGCCCTTAATATTCACGCGTTTCTATTTTTGGGGATTTTTTACTGTGATATTTACGGTTTACGTCTTGATACATAAACGTCTGGCTCTTCGGAATATTTTTTTATTAATAGTAAGTATATTTTTTTATTATAAAACAAGTGGTTTTTATTTTTTTCTTATAATCATTTCTACTTGTATAGATTATTTTATAGCCAATGCAATTTCTAAAACAGCGATTGCTTACAAACGGAAAATTTTATTATTTGTCAGTATAATGGCTAATTTATTTATACTTACATATTTTAAATATTCGTACTTCTTTGTGGACACTTTTAATTATTTGTTCAATACCAATTTCACAGTAGTAGATGTCTTTGCCAAGTGGCTCAACTCGGTTGCAGGGACAAGTTTCTCGGTAGATAAAATAATATTACCTGTCGGCATATCTTTTTATACTTTTCAAACGATAAGTTACTCCGTAGATGTCTATCGCAAAAAGATAGAGCCGTTAAAAAATATCTTAGATTTTGGATTCTATGTAGCTTTTTTTCCGCAACTCGTTGCAGGTCCGATAGTGCGCGCTTCCGACTTTATTCCTCAAATATATCAAAAGTTTAATCTCTCCCGTCACGAATTTGGACTTGCCATATTTTTGATATTAAACGGATTACTAAAAAAGATGTTTATCTCAGACTATATCTCTGTCAATTTTATAGATAGAGTCTTTGAAAATCCGGTCGTATATACGGGTTTTGAAAATCTAATGTCGTTGTATGCTTATTCTATTCAAATTTATTGCGACTTTTCGGGTTACACAGATATAGCAATAGGCGTAGCATATCTTATGGGATTTCGTTTGAATATTAATTTCAACTCTCCCTACAAAGCAACTACCGTAGCCGAGTTCTGGAAAAGATGGCACATCTCTCTATCTACGTGGTTGAAAGATTATTTGTATATACCTCTTGGTGGAAATAAAAACGGCGAGTTGCGAACTAATATTAATCTTATGATAACTATGTTATTAGGCGGACTATGGCATGGAGCAAGCTGGCAATTTGTCATCTGGGGAGGACTGAATGGAATAGCTCTTGTCTTCTACAGGTACTGGAAAAAAATCAGTCCGTTTACTAATTCTAAACATTGGATAGTAAATATATATGGTATTTTTCTCACCTTCAATTTCATTACATTGACGCGTATATGGTTTCGGGCGGACTCATTAGATACTGCCAATAAAATAATATTACAAATTTTGAGTCAATTTAAGAGGCATCAAATACCGCAGGTCAGCATGGCATATTATAAGATTTTTGCCATAATGATATTTGCTTTTATTGTGCATATTTTACCTGCACGATTTAAAAACTTTTATAAAGAAATATTTATTCATTCACATCATATACTAAAAATAATTGCCATAATCGTTGTTATTTTTATTATATATCAAGTCAGAACCGCTGATATACAGCCATTTGTCTATTTTCAATTTTAATTTTTATATTATGGAACTAAAAGAAGTATGGATTATTAAAACATTAAATAATATTAAAGAACAACGACTCTTAATTCACAAAAAAGACTACGTATTTTATCATATTGACACCTTAGAAAAAATAGTACAGCATACTCAAAAATTCGCAGCACATTGTCCACACTGCGAAAGCAATAAACTTGTTATTACTAATATAGTAACCAATCTGGCAAACAATATTAACGGCTCCATACAATCGCGAGATGCGTATGAGAAGGAGTTGGAAAATTTGCTGTCCCATTTGAAGACAACTCACAATTTGAAATATAAGAGTTACTATACCTCGCTTTTTTCTTTATTAGGAATATTGATAGGAGTAACAATCGGCGCGCTCATCGTCTTTATTATAGACACTAACCTATTGAAACATGGCATTTTATTAGGTTTTGTCTTCGGTTTGATAGTCGGCAGAATAATCGGAATAGTAAAAGACCGCAAACAGCAGCATATTTAACATATCCGGTTCTTAAATAATATTTGTGATTTTCACGCAAAGTCGCAAAGTTTTAAAATATTGGTTTAATTTGCTTTGCTTTGCGGCTTTGCGAGATAATTAATTATTTGATTAATACTCTATTAACTATTCGGTGTCCGTCAGTTACAACTTCTACCATATAAACCCCGGAGACTAAATTTGTTTGCACGACAGATTTCAAATCCGAGCATAGCACCACTTTACCTAAGACATTATAGACATTTATTGTTCCAGACAGATTTTCAATATTATTGAAATAAATATTTTTAGCGTAAGCATAAATATTAATATCTTTATTTTCAATATCTTCTTGCGAATAATTAAAATGTAGGACAAAACGTGCTTCCGGTTCGCCTTTTTCATAACGAAACGAATAAACGGCATCTTGAGTTATCGTTTTAAAAGTGGATGTTTTCGTATCTTCCAGAACTATATTATATAGCTCGTTGAAAGTGAACTCGTTTGCTCGGATAGTATAATTTCCGGAGATGTCGCAAACAATACCCATTTTTACAGATTGTTTAGCTTCTATGTTTTGTAATTTATTGATAGCGAGTTTATTATTATTTTCTATGGTATAAATTTGCGGCATATTTTCTGTCCACGACAAGAACTTTTCGCTATCTTGGTTGTTATCATCAAAATAAATTGCTATTTCATCATTAAAATTGTTTCCTGCGATGGTTAATTTTAACAAATCCGCAACTTCCGATTTAAAATTTACAGCATTATGAACTCGTACATTATTGTTCATTTGCAAATTATTAGTCGGTGTAGCTTTCACAAAGAATCCTTGCATGGCAGCAATATATCTTGAGCCACCATTTACTCCCGTAGTTCCATTCCATGTTGCATAATTTCCAGAGTATTGAGTAACTCCATCAGATTTCCAAATCCATGTAGATGTTGCGATATTATTTTTTGTCCAACCGCTTGCTGCATTCCAATCTATTGCTGACGGATATGGGTTTGCTACCAAATTATAACCTTGATATGCTGTAGGTAGAGTTCCATAATCAACTGTTCCTGTATTAAATTCTCCTGCAAAAGATATTACAAAATTAGAGTTAAAATCGGTAGTAGATTTTACAAGATAACCAACTTCGGGGTCTATTGTAGCTCCTGTAACGGGTAATCGATTCCAGGCGTCATCGTTTTCTATTCCGTTATAATCTTCGTTATAAGTCCATACATAATCTAATGCAAAAGGTATTGTTGCATTTACATTTGCATTCAATGGCGAGGACATAAAATGGTATCTATTAGGAGTTATATATCTTTCTGCTCTCATTGTTCCGTTGTTAGTTATTGTACCTAATGTAATTAGCGAACCACTTGGCAGCATATTGTTATGCGATTTTAAAATAATGGCTCCATTGTTTGTTAAACTTCCGTTAATTGTTACATAAAATTCGGGTTGAATTTCAAGATTTCTTGTTGCGTTGATTAGCAAATTTTTACATTCAATATTTATTTGTTCGTTGTAGAGCCAATCTATAGTTGCGTCTATAGTAGCATTAGGCGCTCCGTTTGTCCAATGTGCCGGTTCGGGTCCTACCCAAACGGTGGCGCAAGCAATAGAGCCGCCATCTGTAATTGTCCAATTATTGTTGTTTGTTATCACTGCTCGTGCTGTTGTGGCTGCTCCGCAAGAGTACTTACTGTTTCCTCCATGAAAATCTACTGTCGGTTGAAGCGTTTGACTTGCCCAACCAATGAGTATAGCATCGTAATTAGTTGTAGATAATGTAACCCCATAAAACATATTAAACATATCCACTACATTTGAAATTGACCAGCCGCCAAGATTTTGATTAAAAGAAATTGCCTCGTTAAACATAGCCGCCATGTTTACTACATTTTGAACATTCCAACCCGAAATATTTTGGTTAAATGCAGTTGCACCGGAGAACATATCAGACATTTCAATAACATTACTCACATTCCAGTTTCCTATGTTTTGATTGAAAGCAACGGCTTCGTTAAACATTCCAATCATAGTTGTAACACTTCCTACATTCCATGCTCCAATATTTTGATTAAAAGCCAATGCTCGTACAAACATAGCCGACATATCTGTTACTTTGCTTACGTTCCAACTACCAATATTTTGATTAAAAAGAGTACACAAAGCAAATGTTCTGTCCATATTTGTAACATTTTCGGTGTTCCAACTGCTGATATTATAATTGAAATTAGAAGCATTATAGAACATATACGACATGTCGGTAACAGCGGAAGGGAATGTTGTAGGAACTTCTATCAAATTAGTTGCATTATAAAAGGCATAAGATAAATTATTAAGACCTATATTTCCAAAATTCAATACTCTGAACAATTTATCGGCATTAATATTACCGTTGTCATTACCAAACCAGGTGAGTTCGCCGCTTATTTTGACAGTATATATTCCCGCCGCAGAGTATGTATGGCTTAGGTTTCCGGCAGCTGTAACCGATTGAATATTAGCATCTCCCCAGTCAACTGACACATTAACAATTCCATTTAGAGGAATTGTAATAGTATTTGTTGCGTTTCCCAATGCTGTATTATAGACTAAAGTCATTGGTTCACAAATAACTCCGCCATCTGTTATTGTCCAGTTATTTGCTGCTCCTGTAAGCACAGCTCTTGCTGTTTCCGGCGCCCCGCAAGAGTATTTAGAGAACGAGCCGACATAAAAATTGACATTAGGTTTTAAAGTTTGTGCCGCCCAACCAATTAATATGGCATCATAGTTGGCTACAGATAATGTTGCACTCATAAACATATCAGTCATGTCGGTTACGTTTCCAACATTCCAATTACCAATATTTTGATTAAATGAAAAGCATTTAAACATTGAGTTCATATTCGTAACGTTTGCTACGTTCCAGTTACTTAGATTTTGGTTAAAAGAATTAGCAACCTGAAACATACTTCTCATATCAATTGCACTGCTGACGTCCCAAGTGCCAATTTGTCCATTAAAAACAGTTGCACCGAAGAACATATTTGAAAAATCAGTAACTTTAGAAACATTCCAGCTTCCAATGTTTTGAATAAATGCTTTGGCTTCATAAAACATACTATACATAGTTGTTACTTTGCCCACATTCCATGTGCTAATGTTTTGATTAAAAACAACAGCATTACAAAACATAGTTGACATATCTGTTACATTTTCGGTGTTCCACGCAGATATATTTTGATTAAAATTAGGTGCATAGAAAAACATACCTCGCATTGTAGTTACATTGATGACATTCCAACTTCCAATTGGTTGATTAAAAGACGTTGCACTGCTGAACATACTTGACATATCGGTAACACTACCCACATTCCATCCTCCAATGTTTTGATTGAAAGCGGTTGCACTACCAAACATAGATGTCATAGTTGTTACTTTACTAACATTCCAAGTTGCTATATTTTGATTGAAGGCGGCTGCATACCAAAACATATACGACATATCGGTAACATTTTCTACATTCCATCCTCCAATGTTTTGATTAAACGCAGCAGCACTTTTAAACATGTAGGACATATTAGTTACGTTTCCTACGTTCCAACTACTGATGTTTTGATTAAAACTTGAGGCATTGAAAAACATTTGTCTCATATTAGTAACCTTAGTTACATTCCAATTTCCTATGTATTGATTAAAAGCCGCATATCCTATAAAACAAGCAAACATACTGCTCATTGTTGTAACATTTGCAACGTTCCAGTTTCCAATATTTTGATTAAACAAATTCGCACCGCAAAATGTTTGTTCCATACTTGTAACTTGGCTTACATCCCAAGCACTTATATCATAATTGAAAATAGACGCATTTTTGAAGGTGTAAGATAAATTTGTAATACCTACCGGAATAGTTGGTGGAACTTCTACAAGATTTGCTGCATTAGAAAATGCTCCGGCTAAACTTTTTAATCCAATGTTACCGAAACTTGTTACTCTTACAATTTTATTGGCATTAGCATAAGTACCTGCTCCTTTTCCAAAATTAAACAGTGTTCCGCTTATGGCAACCACATAAACTCCTCCGCTTGTATAAGTATGATTTTTATCGCCATTTGTAGTAAAAGTTTCAATATTAGAATCGCCCCAATCTACGATAACATTTCCGCCTATACTGTTCAAAGGCAAAGTAATTGTAGTACCTGCTGATAGGTTTGTGTCAAAAATAATTGTCATAACTGCTGATAGTGGTGATGAAAGCCAAAGCATTGCGTTGGTACAAAATCTGCCGTTGTCCATATCAGTGCCGGCAGGAGCTCCGTTTGCTTCAATAGGTTGTATCCAGCCGGGATAAGTAGTTCCGCCGTTTGGTGTTTGGTCTTCAGCGGCAGAGCTGTCTCCTAATCCGACAACTTTTCCGTTTCCATATGTTGCATACGCCGCTAATGCACCTGTAGTTCCCGTATTTGAGGCACCTGTTTTATATGCAACCGCTTTCACTGTCGGGTTAGTTGCGGTATTTATAGTTATTGAAGTTCCACCATGAAATTCCAAACCATTAACATCACCGGCTAATCCATATAAAAGTGGGTCGCCAGGTAGAACAGCCATATTTGTACTCGGAGCATTTGTAAAGTCGTCAGTTAAACTAAATTGCATACCAAAGGGGTCTGTCGCCATTAAGTCATTTAAGACATCACATGCAGACCAGCCGTCAAAATCGCGGTCTGCAATGTCGTGGTCTGCTATCATAAATAAGCCGCCTCCGTTTCGCACAAAATTTAAAATTGCTGTTTTTTCGGCAGCAGTAAACGGATTATTAGGTTCGCAAAGGACAAAAACATCATAGTTAAATAAATCTTGTGAATTAGTTGCATCGCCAAATGTTATTTGTCCTGTTTCGGGCAACGTCTCTACTGTAAATCCCTGCTTCACCATTTCTATGCCAAACATAGATAAGCCACCCGACCAATAAGTATCAACAACTCCTGAAGGAATTGGAAAAGGATTTCCTGTAATTCCGGATTGTGCAGGCGATGGCAATTGGTTTACTCCGTCATCTATAACCCAGTCGGCATTGCCGGCTTGTTCGTTTTTTGTATTATCAAACAAAATTTTTTTTTGCGTGAATGCTGTTGCAGTGCAAAAAAATAAAGCAAAAAATAGAATAATGTATTTCATAATAATTGGAAATTTATTTATTAAAATAAAAAAATGTTGTTTTTATGTATAAAATTATTAAATTTGCATTGATAAAAGTTGTAAAAGTAAATTATAAATTATAAATTATAAATTAAGAATTATAATTTGGCTAATTCCGAAGTTATTTTTTAAATTTTACTTATTTACAAATTCTAAAATTTTTTCCATTTTATCATTTTTAATTATTTTCTTTTTCCATTTCATTTACTATTTCCATTGTGCGAACTGAAACGGTGCAAACTTTTTGTAATAAATCTATTACT
>DYQJ01000298.1 GCA_020719345.1 Draconibacterium orientale
AAAACGCAAAGTTTCGCAAAGAAGTGTAACCTAATAAATGAAACATGCCTAATTTCAATTTAGTAAAATTTAAAAAAATAACTTCGGAATTTATAATTTACAACTACTTGATATTCAAGCAAAAGCCAAATTATAATTCTTAATTTATAATTTACTTAAACCGTAAAGATGCAATATTTTAAAATCTATTGAGTGTATAACATTTTAGGGGAAATATATATAATTTATAATCAAATAGTTAAATAAGGTTTAAAAGTAGAGAGTGTTCTATTTTATACAGGAAGTTGGAACAAAAGATAAGGTTTTAAGAAAGAAAACCTTATTTTTTTATGTTGTTAAACCTTAGTAGAAAAAATACGAAATCAAAACATCTAACCTTATTAACCTTATTTTCAATAAATTAGGTACTTAAATTTATTCCCCTAATTTGTTATACACTCAAATCTATTTTGTTATTCGGACTACATTTAGCACGTCTTTTACTTTTTGGAGACGCAAAATGATATTGTTGAGTTGATTTTTATCTTTAACATATATACTCGTATATCCTTTAAAACAGTTTTTTGGCATTACTTCTATATTTATAGAACGCATTTTAACTTTCAATTCGTTAGAGATAACACTAGTTATAGAATTGGCTATTCCCTCGTGATTGTTTCCGGTTATCATTATAGTTACCGGTTCTTCAAAAGTATCTTCTATATTTTTGCTCCACTTAGCTTCTACCATGCGATAGGGATATTTTTCAATAGAATGCAGTGCGTTCTTGCAATTTCTACGATGCACCTTAGCTCCTTCGGCTACAGAGATGAAAGCCACTATATCATCACCAGGTATAGGATTGCAACATTTAGCAAACTTATATTGTATGGTGTCAAAGTTGTTATCTATGTATAAATATTTGTCGTTTCGTCTTTTAGACTCCGTTTCTTTTATTTCTTTTGTAACAGGAGCTGGTGTTGTATCTTTTACTTCTTCTAAGTCAAATGCTTTTTTTATCTTTTGAATATCAAGCTTGTCGTTTCCAAATCCCTCGAAGAGTTCAAATGTATTTTTGCACTCAAAAAACTTCTCTAAGATTCTCAAATTTTGGTCAATAAATTCAATCTCTAAGTTCTTAAATTTTTGTTGCAACTTTTCTTTACCTATTGACGCCCACTTAAATTCGAGGTCTTTAATAATTCTGCGAATTTTAGTTTTTGTGCGGGTGTTATTAGCGATTCTCAGCCACTCTCGTGATGGTTTTTGTATATTGCTGGTTCGTATTTCTACACTGTCGCCGTTTTTTAGCATCTCTTTATACGAGACATTTTTGCCGTTGACAACTGCTCCCACACATTTTGCGCCTATGTTTGTGTGTATGGCAAACGCCATGTCAAGGACGGTATCTTTTTCGTTAAGCTTTATTATATCTCCTTTGGGAGTAAAAATAAATATCTCATTGGAGTAGAGCTCCGCTTTGATGTTGTCCTCCGTTGTTTCCATCTCTACAGGGGTTTCTAAAGAGTTTCGTATTTTAGAATACAAGTCGGTCTCGTTTTTTTCGTTACTATATTCCTTATATTTCCAGTGTGCGGCGTGTCCTTGCTCGGCTATTTCGTCCATTCGTTTTGTTCGGATTTGAACTTCTACCCAATTACCACCATTTCCTAAAACAGTTGTGTGTAAAGACTCGTAGCCGTTTTTCTTAGGCGCCGATATCCAGTCACGCAGTCGTTTAGAATTAGGTTTATATTTGTCAGTGATTAAGGAATATGCTTGCCAGCACAAGAATTTTTCTTGTTCTTGCGGACATTCTATTATCACTCGTATAGCGAAAGTATCATAAACTTTTTCAAACCCCACATTTTGTCGTTTCATCTTGCTCCATATTGAGGAGATTGCCTTTGGACGTCCTTTGATATCGCAAACAATTTTATTTTGCTCCATCATTACTTTGATTGGTTTAATAAAATCGACGATGAACTCTTCGCGTTCTTGTTTGGTGGCATCGAGTTTATGTGCGATGTCTTTGTATATTTCGTAATTAAAAAACTTCATACACATTTCTTCTAATTCGGTCTTGACAGCGTACAAACCGAGCCGATGTGCCAATTGCGAATAGATATGCTGATTTTCAGAGGCAATATTTTCTTTTTGCGGAAGCTCGTATTTATTTAAGTTCCTCATCATGTAGAGCTGCTCGGCGATTTTAATAAATATACTTTTAAAATCGGTAGTTACTGACAACACTAATTTAATAAAGTTCTCTACATTTTTTTCGTATCTTTTAAGCGGGAAATTATTTATACGGAAAAGTCCATCTAAGGTATTGTATATTTCTTTATCAAATTGTCGCTCCAGCAGCGAAATATCTAATTTTGTTTTTTTCAGTGCCAGATACAAAAGTGCGGATGCGAGCGCGCTGTCTTGCAGATTCATTTCTGTAAACATTATATATGCTATCTCCTTAGCCGTTTGTAACTCGGAGTCCGATATATCTATTTTTATAGTTTTCAGATGTTCTAATGCCTTGATAACTAAAATATTATTTGTAAAAAAGTTGTCGTTAAAATCAACAAATTCTATTAAATGCTCGTTATCTTCTGTTTTCATAATTTATTCATTTTAATTATTATTAGACAAATAAAAGAATAAAAAATTATAAAATAAAAAAAATATTGGTTTTTATTTGCAAATAAACAAAAATATTATACCTTTGACTTCCGAAAAATTAATATTTTAAAAAGTTATAATTATGTTAAAACAGTATGAAACCGTTTTCATCTTAACTCCCGTTTTGTCTGATGCACAGGCAAAGGAGACGGCGGATAAGTTTCTTGACCTTTTAAAAAACAACAGCGCAGAGATAGTCAACTTTGAGGACTGGGGCTTAAAAAAATTGGCATACCCTATTAAACACAAAAACTCCGGATTTTACTATCTGGTAGAATTTAAAGCTGAAGGTGCTTTAATAGAGAAATTAGAGGTAGAATACAAACGTGATGAGCGTATCATTCGTTTTCTATCGTTTAGATTGGACAAACATGCCATCGCCTATAGTTTGCGCAAACGTAACAAAAGACAAGAAGTTGCTACTGAGGTAGAGAAAGTAAATGTTGAACAAGCAGTAAAAATGGAGGAATAAACAATGGCACAAGCACAAGGAGAAATAAGATATTTAACCCCACCGGCTGTCGAGGTTAAAAAGAAAAAGTATTGTAGGTTTAAGAAGAACAATATTAAGTACATAGACTACAAAGACCCAGAGTTCTTAAAACGTTTCTTAAATGAACAAGGTAAGATTTTACCAAGACGTTTGACCGGAACTTCTTTGAAGTATCAACGCCGTCTCTCGCAAGCCATAAAACGAGCCAGACACTTAGCTTTGCTACCTTATGTAACCGATTTATTAAAGTAATAACCATTAAAAGTTTAATAAGATGAAAATAATATTAAAACAAGAAGTACAAAATCTTGGACAAAAAGACGACGTAATAGTAGTGAGAGATGGTTATGCTAATAATTTTTTAATTCCCAGAGGTTTAGCCACTGTTGCAACTGAGTCTGCTATCAAATCTTTGAACGAGAACAAGAAACAACAAGCTCACAAAGAAGAACGTTTTAGAAACGAAGCTCTCGAACTCGCCGAAAAAATTAAGAACAAAGAATACAAAATAGGTGCTAAGACAAGTGCCACCGGAAAAATATTCGGGTCAGTAAATAGTATTCAACTTGCAGAGGCATTGACAAAAAAAGGTTTTGAGATAGACCGTAAACAAATAGTTATCAACGAAGACCACATTAAAGAAGTGGGTACTTACAAAGCAATAGTTAAGCTGTACAAAGACATTAAAGCAGAATTTGAATTTGAAGTTTTTTCAGAATAAATATTGATTGTAAATTGTTGATAGCGTAAAATAATGGTGACTAAACACGCTATTTATTTTATTTT
>DYQJ01000062.1:0-10827 GCA_020719345.1 Draconibacterium orientale
ATGAAAAATCAGTAAATTTGAATTTTGGTCACTATTTTTATACGCTACCAAAATTATTAACAAATCAATACAATAAAATTGCGTGGTTCAAATTAAACAAGGAAGAAACAGAGAAAAAATTATCTGAAACCGCAAAACAATTGGAAGACGAGAAAAAGGCAAGTAAGCAAAAAGACAAAGCTCTGAAAGACGAGAAAAAAGCAAGTAAGGAAAAAGACAAAGCTCTGGAAGACGAAAAAAAGGCAAGTAGAGAAAAAGAAAAGGCATTGAAAGAAAAAGACAAAGTAATAATAGAATTAGCCAGAACATTGAAAGAAAATGGTGTTCCGATAGACGTAATTCACAAAAAAACAGGGTTGCCAATAGATGAAATAGAAAAATTGTAAGTAATTGATAAAAAAAACTAACACAACGTATTTTTGAGGCTTAGAAGAAATAAATAATTAAATTTTAAAATATATGTTAGTAGTAGGTATAGCAGGAGGAACAGGGTCAGGGAAGACTACGGTGGTGAGAAAAATAATACAACGCCTTCCGGAAGGAGAAGTCGCACTCCTTTCACAAGACTCTTATTATAAAGATAATAGAGATATTCCTTTAGAAAAACGGCAGGAAATAAACTTTGACCATCCGAACTCGCTGGAATTTGATTTGTTAGTAGAGCATGTAAAGCAGCTCAAACGAGGACAAACAGTGCAAGAACCCGTATATTCGTACCTCACTTGCACACGAATGGACGAAACAATACCCATTAAACCAACAGACGTGGTCATCATCGAAGGTATTTTAGTCCTTACAAACAAAGAACTTAGAGATTTATTTGATATTAAAGTCTTTGTGGATGCAGACGCTGACGACCGTCTGATACGAGTAATAAACAGAGACATAGAAGAACGAGGACGAACAGTTGGAAAAGTAATAGAACGTTATCAAAAAACCGTCAAGCCGATGCACGAGACTTTTATTGAACCCTCAAAAAAATATGCCGACCTAATTGTGCCAGAAGGAGGAAGCAATGAAGTAGCAATAGATGTACTGTCAGCCATCATCGCAAAGAACTTAAATTTGAAATAATTATAACTTATGTTAGATAATATACGTGATGAAAATGTGTTGTTCCTCGACATAGAAACAGTATCTCAATTTCCAAGCTACGAGCTAATGTCCGGACTGTTTAAAATTTTTTGGGACAAAAAATGCGAGCAACTAAATAAATATAATGACCAAGATAAACGCGAAACTCCAGACGAACTATATAATAAAGCCGGTATTTATGCCGAGTTTGGTAAAATAATTTGTATCTCTTGCGGATTCTTGAAAAATACAGACAAAGGAACTACCCTTAGAATAAAATCTTTTTACAGTGACCAAGAGATAAATATTTTAACCGAATTTAATAAGCTATTAGATACTTCATTCAACAAACCCGAAAATTTGTTATGCGCACACAACGGTAAAGAATTTGACTATCCTTATATAGCACGCCGAACTTTGATTCGTGGATTACCTCTACCAAAAGTATTAGACATCGCAGGTAAGAAACCTTGGGAGGTGCAACATCTTGACACTTTAGAACTATGGAAATTTGGTGATTACAAAACTTTTACTTCCCTTGACCTACTGGCCGCAATATTTAATATACCTACACCAAAAGACGACATAGATGGAAGTATGGTAAATAAAGTCTACTGGACTGATAAAGATTTGCCTCGTATAGTTAATTACTGCCAAAAAGACGTGGTAACGGTAGCACAACTATATTTGAAATATAAAAACAAACAACCTATAGAGAAAAAAAACATTACTATCGTCTAAATATTTACGCATAGAAGATAACTGTAAAAAACAAATAACTCTGTAAAAAATAAAAACAGCAGATAAATCTGCTGTTTTTCCACACTTAACATAAATTTAAATAAACTTTATGAAAACTAAATTGAAAACTTACTTACCAACATTTGACCTTTCGAAAACAAATACATTATGTAATTACCTGATTCTAAATTCTCTAATGCGAAACTGTCTTCTACTTCATTAAAATATTTGCGGACTAACAACTTGTGCTTAGAGTCGTATATCTCTACATAAAAATTTGTATCCATCTTAGATGTTATCTTTATGTTCTTAGTAGAAGCCTCGTAACGTGCTGTCAAAAATTCATTGCTGAGGTAAAAGAAATTAGAATAAACTTTTCCTTCTTCCATCTTCATATTGACACACAAAACATTAAGCTCGCTTGAAGTATCGTAAGAATCTTGTGCAAAACAAACCGAAGCATTTAAACCCAAAAACAACAATATCAACACTAAAAACTTTCTCATAACATCTTCTTTTTTTATAACACAAATATACAAATATTTTTTTTTTCGCATCACCGAAATAATTATTGATATATATTTGTTGAGAAAATGTATTAATTCAATTAGAATGTGTAAAAATAAATTGTATAAAATCATTTTTATATAGAAAATTTAGTAATTAAAAAAAAAATTATATCTTTGCAAATAAAAACGCTTAAATAATTAGTCTTTATATACAATGAAACGAAAACCTCAATTTTTAATAATAGATGACGACTATTTCAATATAGAGCTCCTCAGCAGCTATATCAGCTCCGAGTTCCATAACTATGAAATACTTAAAGCAACTACAAAAGAACAGGCGATGAACATATACAACAATCATCAATTAGAACTTATCATCACTGATTGGGACATGCCGGAAATGAGTGGTTTACAGCATATTATAGAAATACGAAAGAACAAACACACAAAAAATACCCCTGTAATTATATGTAGTGGCATCATGATCACGCCTACCGACTTGAAAATAGCCCTCAGCCAAGGCGCAAATGACTATATCCGCAAACCTATTAATAAGACCGAAATAATAGCACGTATCAACTCGGTGCTGCGATTTTCCATCGCACAGAAAAAAATCATCAAAAGTGAACGTCTTTTCAAATCTATCTTTCAAAATTCTAACATCGGAATATGTTTAATCTCTTTAAAAGGTAAATTCATGAATATCAATAGAGAACTAAAAAAAATGCTCGGATATTCAAAAAAAGAACTTCTACTTAAAAATTTTAATGACATATTAGAGACCCCAAAAGAATGCCTATTTGCCGACTTTATTATAGAAATCGTTAATGTAAAAAAGCAGAAAATAAGCTTCGAGCAACGGCTCATAAACAAGAACAACGAACCGCTTGACTGTCTGATTCACATGTCAATACTTAAAAATATTACTGAGAACAAGACATTTTGTATATTGCATATCAACGACATAACTAAACAAAAAAAATTAGATGCCGAACTTAAAGAAAGCGAACAAAAATATCGGCTGATAACCGAGAACGCATCGGATGTAATATGGGTAATGAACCTCAACACGAATAAATTTACTTATATCAGTCCGGCAGTATTTCAATTGCGAGGATATATAGTGGAAGAAGCCATTGCGCAAAATATAAATCAATCACTGACCCCCGAATCGGCTACCAAAGTATTCAACACGACAATAACGAGAGTCAAAAACTTCGTGGCAAATCCACAAAAAAATCATATTTATACTGACGAATTACAACAACCTTGTAAGAACGGAGAAATAATATGGATAGAAACCGCAACAAGATACCGATACAATATCAAAAAAGAAATAGAAGTAGTCGGAGTTTCACGAAATATTAACAAACGCAAACGAATAGAAGCATCCGAAATAAAAGTCCGTAACGAACTGCGCGCAATATTAGACAACTCCTCAGCGGTAATATATTTGAAAGATAAAAATTTTAACTATCTATTAATCAATAAACAGTACGAGAAATTATTTAATATTAAAGAAAAAGATTATGCAGGAAAATCAGATTATGATATTCATCCTAAGAGAATAGCCGACAAAATAAGAAAATTTGACCAAAAAATATTCGCCTCCGAACTGAACATGACAAAAGAAGAAATTATTTTAATTAATAACGAGAAGAAATACTACCTATCTACTAAATTCTTGATATACAATGAAAAAAAAACAGCGTATGCCATTTGTGGAATTTCTACGGACATCACCGAACTGAAAAAGCGCGAACAACAAATTAAAGAAAGCGAACATAAATTTAATAGTATCGTTTCAAATGCTAACAATGCCATCATCATAATCCAAGATGGAATACTTAAATTTGTCAACTTATATGCCGCAAAATTAATAGGTATAAAAATAAATGATCTGATAAACAGACATATCGCAGATTTTGCTCATCCGGAAGACCTGCCGGCAATTGTAGAACGGTATAAAAAAAGAATTACAGGAGAAGAAGTGGAAACAACTTATTCATACAGATATCTGACAGCAAATAAAGAAGTCCGCTGGGGAGAAATAAATTCTGTATTACATAAATGGGAAAACAAACCCGCGGTACTATCTTTTCTCACTGATATAACCCCACAAAAAATAGCCGAAGAAAAAATATTGCAACAATCAAAAGAGCTGATAGCGCAATCCGAAGAACTAAAAGCAGCACTTAATAACCTGGCTAATCAAAATCAACGACTTATATTTATAAATAATGACGTAGAAAAAAGCTTAAATTATGCAAGAAATATTCAAAAAGCGGTCATGCCGAACAGCGAATATCTCCGCAAAATTTTAAAGGAACATTTTATTTTCTACAAACCCAAAAATATTGTCAGCGGAGATTTCTACTTCTCTAAATTTATAAACAACAATTTGATTGTAGCAGTAGCAGACTCCACCGGACATGGAGTACCAGGAGCATTTATGAGCATGCTCGGAATAGCTATCCTCAACGAACTCGTGACAAAGCCCGAAATAATGAGCGCCGCCGCATTACTTAACGAACTAAGAAGCCACATAAAAAAATCGCTCAATCAAACAGGACACCGAGACGAACAACAAGACGGAATGGATATGGCATTCTGTGTCATAGACATCAGCACCAAAGCCGCCAATTTTGCTGGAGCTTACAACCCAATGTGGATATTTAGAAAAAACGAGGAAAATAAAACCGAATTTATTGAAATAAAAGCAGATAGACAACCAGTGGGAATATATTTTAAAGAAACTAATTTTACTAACAATTATGTACAACTAATGCAAAATGATTTTATATATCTTTTCACTGACGGATACTATTCTCAATTCGGAAGCGACAAAAACAGAAAATATAACATCTCTAATTTTAAAAAATACTTATCTGAAATATACGACAAAAACGCAGACGAACAAGCAATCCTCATAGAAAATGAGTTCTACCTATGGAAAAACGGAAATATCCAAACGGACGACCTGCTCGTACTCGGAATGAAAATAACCAACTAAGAGAATAAATTTTATTTTCAAATTCTCTAATTAAGGATATCCTTAACTATATTAATAGTTTTAATGGAATTATCTGTGCCGTAATCTATTGTCATATCCCCAGATATTCGGTTAATTTTGATAGAATTTATTTTGCATTTCTGGTCTGTGTAAAACATTCCACTCTGAACATTAATTTGAGAATTTCCACCTTTGAAAGAAGTTATAGTAAATTTAGCGCCGTTATCAATGATAATATCTTTAAAATAGATAGTTTTATTGCTGTTGGTATTAACTTGTATTATGCCTGCCTCATTTTTTACGAGAGTCAACTCGTTGAGGTTCGCATATATCAGAGGCATGTTGTTTTTGAAATTAGAGTTGGCAAAATGTACTATGTCTAAAATTCTGGTTCCTTCTATAAGTTTGCCATCGGCGTCAATAAAATTGAACATCGCATAAATCTCGGCTACATTTTTTTGATAGTTCAGTGCGATTAAGTCATCTTTAAAAGACTGCCATGTTTGAGTATATCCCTCTTTAGTAGCAATATAAGTGCGGGTAGCATTAAAAAACGGGTCTTCTTCAGTATAAGTTGTATTAGGAAAATAGCAGACAATATGACAATTATAGTTGTCTTCTATTTGTATAGAATAATTATCAAAATACTCGATTTCTTGAAAATAAGTTGTAGATATAATTTTTCCGTCTTTTTCTATTACCGTATGAAAGGCGCTGTTGTCTTCTGATTTAGTTGCATTGATAGCTGTTATCCATTGTATTTTTCCACTGGTCAGATATTGTGCCGCAAAGAAATTATTTTCTTGTATATCATTGATTTTACAGTTATTATGCTCTAAAGTAGAGTCGCTTTGTCCGGTGATATATAACTTATTTTGATATATTTGTATATCTATAGGGCTTTCATTTTTTGGTCCGGCGATTTTGTCGTACCATATTAATTTGTTGTCTTTAGAAAATTTAGCAATAAATATGTCGTTTTTTGTGTTGTTGTGCGGTATATTTTTATTGTCAATAGTTACATTTTGATTGCAATAAGCAGATACATAGAAGTTATTTTCTTTATCAAAGACAATATTATTCGGACTTGAAACGTATATTTTTTTGTCGTTAAGTAGCAGTATTATCTGGTTCTTGAGTTGATTTATCTTGTTATTTTTTACATTAAATATCTTAGCGTGTTGTATTTTTATAGATTTGGGTATTTCTCCTATTTTAGCATTTTTGTAAGTAGGGTCACATACGAAATATTTTTTATCATCGTCAATAACGTAGTTTCCTTTAATTTTTTCGTTGAACGTTAAAGCGGTAGTTATGTGATTTTCAAATATTAATGCCATAATATCTTGGTCTGATATCTCTTTTATGAGATTAGCAAAAAATACTGCTTTATCTGAGTCATCGCACTTTGCAAGTGTTAATATTTGGTCTGCAAAGAAATATTTTTGTGTTTTAAATTGTTGGTTATCAGTTGCATATTCAAAAGCAGTTTGTACGAGGTCAAGCAAAAATTGAGTTTTTTCTTGTTCGGTTTTGTCGTCAAGAAATCTTTGCAATCCTTCTTTGAGGGAAGTTTTTGTAATATGGTTGAATTGGGTATTAAAATATATATCAAGCGATGTCGTAGGATAATCATTATAAAAATCCGTAATATTTTTGTTATATTTTACCGCTATTTCTATCGGGGTATTGTTGTGATAAAATTTAATTGTTGTTTGTTGGATATTTTCAGGGAGATTGATATTTTTATCAAAACTAAGCGAGCATAATTTTTCTGCTTCTTTGTAAGTATATTTGTATATCTTAGCATCTTTAATTTCGTATCCTTCTGTGTAATAATATTTTTGATTGTCCGCTTCCAAAAAAGACATGCCATAGATAATATCCTTTGCGCCTATTAAATTAGCGATGTTGTCGTTGTTGTATATCAACAAAGTTTTAAATCCCGATTTAAGCATAAAGTACCATGCAAAAAGATTAGCCGAGTTTTTATTAGTGGAGTGTATTTGTTCGGCTATATTTGTTATCAACATATAATATCCCCAGTCGGATAGATTTAGCTCTGTTTTATATGTTAATAATTGTAATAATAAAAGGTTGTCGGCGGTTAAATTCATTTGTCTCCAAAAATCCGTTATTTTTTCCTCGCTAATGTCTTTAATTGTGAGATATTTTATTTTTTTGTCTATCTCTAAACTTATAGTTTTTCCGTAGAATAATGTAGTCATCATCTCGTTCATTGGAGATAATGATTCCGCTGTTATATTCAAAGGAATTTCTAAATAATCTAAGGTAACATTTTTTTGAGTTTCCGATTTTATTAAATAATCTTTGCTAACATATATTTCAGCGGAAACATTTTCTGTGGTTTCAGATGTTGCTACTTTCATCGGTTGGTGCATCTTGTGGAACAGCAATTTGTCTTGGTATTGCAGACTGTCTGTTTGCGCCGATAAGATATTAGTTACAAATAAAGCAAGTATAACAATGTATAATTTAAGTGTTTGCATAGTTTTTTAATTTTAGTTTACAACGAATTATAAGTACACAAAAATATGATTTGCAAAAAAGCAAAGTATATACGACTTCTGTTATATACTATAAACGGTAAAAATACAACTTCACTTTTCGTCTTTGCGGTGCATTGATTATTAGTAATTTAAACCGCAAAGACAGAAATATGTAGAGTTAAAAAGATAACCTTCTGTAGTATAAAAAAAATGTCACAAATTTTGTTTTTTACAAAGTAGCGTAAAAATATTGATAGCGTAAAATAATGGTGACTAAACACGCTATTTATTTTATTTTCAAGTACTTATAAAATTCGTTTATTTATAATTTTGTATATACATTTTAAATGTTATATTATTGAAAATCAGATATATAAAAAAATATTTGTATATATGAAAAATCAGTAAATTTGAATTTTGGTCACTATTTTTATACGCTACCAAAATATTTCTAAAAAACGTGCTAAGTAAAATTTAAAAAATAACTTCGGAATTTATAATTTACAACTACTTGATACTCAAGTAAAAGCCATATTATAATTCTTAATTCATAATTTATAATTTACTAACGTCTTTTTTAGTCGTCAAACTTATTTAGATATTCCAGCACTTCTTCTACTGATTTGCACCATCTTGCACCGTTTCGTTCCACCATTTTTCCTACCGCTTGTAGAGATTTTATCTGGAAGCCGGAAAATGTTTCGCCGCCATCCATTGGTAACATACAAAATATGGTCTTTGTAGGTCTTTTATTAGAGTCATCTACTACTTCGGCTATAGAATAAAATCCTGTCATCTTTGGAGTTATGACGTAGAGACAAAAGTCACATATCTCGCGTTCTTCTAATTCACGCTTGTATGCTGCATCATTCCAATGCTCTACTACCGGATTGAAATATTTTATTTTAAGTTTCTTAATAAAATCGTCGCGCCATTTAGAATTATTTACTGTGCCGCCTAAAAATACTTTCTTGTCCATCTTATAATATTTTATCTACAAATTAACTAATTTTCAAATTGACTTATTTATTACCCCAATGATTCTTCGTCATCAGCGTGTTCTTCGGTTTGGTTTGTTTGATTTTTCAATGCATCTAAGTATTGCTGTTCAGTGTCGGTAGCACTAAGAATCTCTGCTTTTTTCGTGTTATCTTCTGTTTTCTGTTCGGTTTTAACTTCGGCAGTTTTCACTTCAGGCAGCTTCTTGTCCTCGGCTTTAGTCTCTTTTTTTTCTTCCGGCTTAGTTTCTTTTTTTTCTTCTACTTTAGTTTCTTCTACTTTAGTTTCTGTATGTGATACTGTAAAAATGTCAGAGTTCTTATCAGACATTTTTTTGAACATGTCATTAACCGTTGACATTGCATCTTTTGTCATCTTATTGTCTTCTTGCTTTATGACACTCCACTTTTGAACCTCTTGATTTAATATTCCTTCTATTGTTTTCACGAAAATTCTAAACGCATCGTCTTGGTGATATGGTTCAGATTTAGTGAGATAGAGAATTTTTTGATGATATAACAGCTCGTGTGTCAGACGACTCTCCTTCCATGATTTATAATATTCGTCTAATTCAATGATTTTATTAATAAATGCAAGTACCACTCCGGCAAGTGCAGCAAAGACTTGCAACAGCATAGACAGAGTAAAATGTATATTATGTGGTCCGCCTACTTCGGAGTGCAAATTAAATAAAATTGTTCCCTCTGCCACTCCCATCGTACTAAGCCCTATTACAACAGGAATAGAAGCGGCAAGTGCAAACTCTAACCGTTTGTAGTACATATACTTCTGCTTACTTTTGCCTGCCTTTGACTCATAATAATTTATCTGGTCTTCCAGACGGTCAGTAAAATACTTGGTATCATCCATTAGTGGAATATTGCGGACTTCATTTTTTTTTGTTGTATTATTAGTTTCCATACTTTTTTTTATTATATTTGCATTATTTTTTAGTACACAAAACTAATATTTTTATTTTGTAAAAAAATTTTTTTTAACATTTTTTTTATATGAAAGTAATAAATTTTTTAAAAAGCGCCAAGCGCACTCTTTTTTCTTTTGAAATCTTACCGCCGTTGAAAGGTCACACCATTCAATCTATCTATGAAACAATAGATCCGTTGTTGGAATTTAATCCTATAAACATAAATGTTACCTATCATCAGGAGGAAACATCATATCGTCAGCTAAAAAACGGATTGTTAGAGAAGAAAACTATATGGAAACGTCCCGGTACAGTGGCTATCTCGGCTTCTATTAAGTATAAGTACCAAAACATAATAGTTGTTCCGCATCTTATTTGCGGCGGTTTTAGTAAAGAAGAAACCGAAAATGCTCTTATTGACCTCAATTTCTTAGGGATGAACAATATCTTAGCACTTCGTGGAGACCCGCCGAGAGCGCAGAGAACTTTTATGCCGGAAGAAAATGGACACGAAAATACTATCGGATTGATAAGGCAAATTATAGATATGAACAAAGGCATTTATCTTGACGAAGAGTTGCGAAACATAGAGTCTACAAATTTTAGTGTAGGAATTGCCGGATATCCGGAGAAACATATAGAAGCGCCAAACATGGAGACAGACTTGAAATATTTGAAGGAAAAAATAGATGCAGGAGCCGAATATATTGTTACTCAAATGTTTTTTGATAACAGCAAATATTTTGATTTTGTAGATAAATGCAGAAAAATAGGAATAGATGTACCTATTGTCCCGGGAATTAAACCTATACGAAATTTTAGTGACTTTAAACTTATTCCTATGATATTTAATATCTCTTATCCGCAAACTTTTGTTGATGCAATACAACAATGTACTAATAATGAACAGGTTAAGCAAGTTGGAATAGAATGGTGCATCTCACAAACCAGAGAATTGATTAAATATGGAGTCCCGGCACTGCACTTTTTTACTATCGGAAAATCAGATAACGTCTTTGAAATAGCGAAGGCAATATTTTAAACTATTTTAATTAT
>DYQJ01000062.1:10927-17099 GCA_020719345.1 Draconibacterium orientale
TGAACTTTTTAATAATTGAACTTTTTAATAATTGAACTTTTTAATAATTGAACTTTTTAATAATTGAACTTATGTCCAGATTTCGCGTATTTACAATAAAAAAGATTTTTGCTAATGTCTTTAAAAATAAAGAAGGACGACAAATAATATGTGTAGAAGATAAACACGAACAAAAAAGAATATTAACCGAGATAAAGGAGTTACTTGATAACCTTGATAACCAATCTATTCGTTCAGATATAACTCGGGAAATGCAACTAATTGTAGATATTAAAAGAGAACGATTTACTGTATATTTTATAAATAAGACTAATTTTTTAAGAGCGCATGACTATGGCGCAGAAGAATCTTTTATCGCTGATTATCAAGAAATTGTTGCTTTAGCAAAACAATATATAGCTAAAATAGCAGAACAGGAAAAACGTGAAGTGCAAAACAGTAAAAACCGCATTAAAAATGATAAGCTTAAAGAGTTAAAACATAAAGCAATCATCGCAAAGATAGAAGAAATAGCGGCAGAAGAGAAGTTTGAGTACATGATAGAGCCAATGGCAACAAAAATGAAAATCTCCATACGATTGGATAAAAATGACTACATGGAGATAGATATACATTATTCTAAGTTTCAAGAGATGCTTATGCAGGTAACAAATGCTTATCATGCACTGATGAAGTTGAAAGAGAATAATATATCTGTCAAAGTAAAATATTCTACATATACGTGCGATTTTGATTGGGAACAAAAATAAAAAATAATATAATTATGGCTATAAAAATTGATGTCAAAGAATTAGAGGAAATATTAGAGATGACGCCATCAGAGCAAAATGTTATGCTCGTAGGGAAACATGGAATAGGCAAATCAAAGATTATTAGCGACCATTTTACCAAAAAAAAGAAAAAAGTGGTGGCTTTCTTTCTCGGACAAATGAGTGACCCCGGTGACCTCATCGGGCTAATGTACAAAGACGAAAAAACCGGAGTCTCACAATTTCTACCACCATATTGGTGGCCTATAGATAACAAACCGATAGTCTTATTCCTTGATGAACTAAACAGAGCGAGACCGGAAATTTTGCAGTCAGTGATGGACTTAACGCTTAATAAGACGCTTGCCGGAAAGAAATTGCCGGAAGGAACTATTATCATATCAGCGGTAAACGAAGGAGAAGAGTATCAGCTTACCGAGCTTGACCCTGCGCTGGTTTCGCGATTTAATATTTACGAGTTTGTGCCGTCACCTGAGGACTGGCTCGTCTGGGCAGAGAGAAGCAATATAGACAAACGGGTAATTAATTTTATACAGAAGAACAAACATTTCTTGGACAAAGACGAAACCTCGAAAACTTACAAAGACGATTTTCATCTCTCGCTTTCTAAGACACCAGACAGAAGAGCATGGGAGAGGGTCTCTAATCTCATAAAAAATACAAAAATTCTCTCCGATTTGTACATTAAAGCTATCGCCGGTATTGTGGGACTCAATGCGTCTATTAATTTTAAAAAGAGCTTAGACGAGTTTGTGAAAGTCTCTGCCGAGCAAATACTGACAGATTTTGAAAGTGCTAAAAAAGACCTCAAAGGATTCAAACTCAACGAATATGTTTTACTTAACGAGCAAATTGTCTTTTATATTAATAATGAGAACTTTGATAAGACTCAAAAGAAAAATATGCTTACTAATCTTAATTTGTACTTGCAACACAACAAAAAGATAAAGATGAACGAAGCCATCGCACATTTTGCCTCCTTATTAGAAAACCCTAATTTCAGGAAGGTCACAAGTATAGTGCTGGTAGAATCGGTAGATATAATGAAGACCATAGAAGACTTTATAGGCAATATATCACTTTGAGTTTATGACTTATTGTTTATGATTTTATTTACTTTTATTCTGTCTTTGCGGTTAAATAATTTAACCGCAAAGACAAATAAATTAAAAAGTTAAAATTTATTTGTTTAGTTCTTTCTCTACACCGTTCTTTTCGGGATTGTTTAAATAGACTTTAAACGCAGGTGCGTAGCTAAGAACATTTCCATCTTTATCTACTTTTTCGTAGCCGAGCGAGATGTCTTTTATTATCTTAGACATTTCAAGAGTAGTCTCGTTAAAAATCCATTCTTCATTAAATTCCAACTTTGCAACAGTGGTTCTTGCATATTTCTTCTCCAATTTTTTAACGGCTTCTACGGTCATGGCTTCTCCGGTAAATAAATCATACGCTATTAATCTTTTTTGATAAACAGCATGAAAGAGTACATTAGATATTGATTCAACATCAACTTTTTTGGTTACAGTGTAATACGAACATTCGTTAGTCCAGTCATTTCCATACTGGGTATTTTGAATGACCACATCGTAAATAATAGTATCCGCAAAAACTACAGCATCGGTACCGGGAGCAGTTTTGTAAAAAGTCTTCGTATTAGGATGTTGAACTTGCGGAATACTGTCCGTTTTGCTTAAATCCTTTCTCTCACTGACATTGCATGCGAAGAGCATCACAAAAATCATTAAACACGCTACAGAAATAATATTTCTTTTCATATATATAAATATTAATAATTAAATGTTAATCTTTTGCCACGGAAGCTCTCATTAAAGACGTCATTTTCAAAGACGAGGTTTCCATTGACCAACGTATGTGTGACTTTGGTAGAGAACTTGTAATTTTCAAAAGGCGACCAGTTACACTTGTACAGTATATTTTGTTTATTTACCTGCCATATCTTGTTCATATCCACCACTACCAAATCTGCCCAGTACCCTTTTTTTATATATCCTCTTTTGTCTATCTTGAATATATCTGCCGGGGTGTGACACATCTTCTCTACTATTTTTTCTAATGTCAGTTTATTTTTTTTGTATAATTCTAACATTATTTGTAAAGAATGTTGTACCAAAGGTCCTCCGGAGGGAGCTTTAAAATAGCTGGTAATTTTTTCTTGTAAGAGATGAGGTGCATGGTCGGTTGCGATGACATCTATTTTATTGTTATTAACGGCATCAACGAGTGCATTTTTATCTTTCTCTCGCTTGATAGCAGGATTCCATTTTATTTTGGTACCCAATTTTTGATAGTCCGATTCGTCAAACCACAGGTGATGTACGCATGCCTCGGCGGTGATTTTTTTCTGACTTGACGGAACATTATTATTAAAAAGATGCAGCTCTTTTTCGGTAGAAATATGTAGCACATGAAGACGAGTATTATATTTTTCTGCAAGCTCTACAGCAAGCGAAGTGGATTTGTAACATGCTTCTTCACTCCGCAGGTCTTTATGATACTTCATCGGCAAATCTTCACCGTACATATTTCTAAAGAACTTCGTATTATGCTGAATTATTTGCTCGTCCTCGCAGTGAGTTGCTATCAAAGAAGTAGAATTTCTAAATATATCAGTGAGAATATCTATGTTGTCTACCAACAAGTTACCGGTGGAGGAGCCCATAAATATTTTTATTCCGCAAACATTTTTATTATCAATATTTAAGATTTCGCTGATATTTGCATTTGTCGCACCGAGATAGAACGAGTAATTTGCCAGGGAATTTTGCTCGGCGATGCTAAACTTTTCTTCTAACAGCTTGTGATATACCGTAGGCGGAATGGTGTTTGGCATCTCCATATAAGATGTCACTCCTCCGGCTACGGCAGCTTTGGACTCGGTATAAATATCGGCTTTCTCGGTCAAGCCCGGCTCCCGAAAATGAACTTGGTCATCTATGACCCCTGGAAAAAGATATTTTCCGGTAGCATCTATCACCTTATAATTAGGATATTTGGAGACATCTAATTCATGCTCGGCTATCTTATATATCTTCTGGTCTTTTATTACTACTGATGCCTGAAATATCTTATTTTCATTAACAACGTTAGCATTTTTTATTATTATCATAACACAATTATTTTAAAAATGTTTCATCAAAATTTAAGGGTAAGAGTAGTCTTGCGCTATCGGTTATTATTACGGTCTTGAAACCGGCAAGAATTATTTTTATATCATTTTTGAATCTATTTTCTGTCTCTACTAATACCTGACGACAAGCTCCACATGGAGGGATAGGAAGTTCTATTATTTTGCCGTTGTACTTAGCTGCAACAGCCAGAGCCATGATTTTCTGATTAGGATATTGAGAATTGGCGTAAAATATTGCTACCCGCTCCGCACACAAGCCAGAAGGATAAGCTGCATTTTCTTGATTACTCCCGGTGATTATTTTGCCATTCTCCAACAACACTGCCGCAGACACACTAAAATGTGAATACGGAGCATAAGCATTATCTAAATTAGAATAACACGAATTTATCAATTCTTGTACAGAGAGGTCGTCTATTGCCTCTCGTTCGCACTCTACAAATTCTAAACGTATCTCTTTATTTTTTTTCATTACATTACTTTTTTAGCCGGTTTAACTTCGGACTGCAAAGTAATATAATTTTTTTTATTTATAAAAGTCATAACTTAAAAAAAAACAAAAATTTTATATTTATTTTGCTTTTTTTTTTATTTTTGAACATTATTTACTCTAATCCACTTTTTTATGAAAAATTTATACTCATTTCTTGCCATTTTTTTTACTCTTTTTTTTATCGGCTGTCAAAACAATGACTTTAAAAGTCCGGACACCAATAATAATATAGACACCACTAAACTCTCTACCGCAGAAAAGACTAAGCTCGTTAAAGAAAAAATTGACGAGACCGCCGAACAAATAAAAACCAACGCAGATAAATATACGAAGATAGAATTTAAAAATGAATGCAAAAACGAAAATATCAAAGCTACGCTAAAAAAATTTACGAATGCTAAAGATACAAATTATCTCTTTGTGTACAGCTCAGAGAACGAAAAATATTATGAATACTGCGAATACTATTTTGAAAACAATAAAATCATTCTCGCTTACTTTTATAGCGAAGAATATGAAAACCAAATAAACTATCTCAGCGAATATTACTTTTATTGCGCGACAGAAAAAGTCTTTGCAATATATGGTAAAAAATCAGAAGGAGACGACAAAATATTGGACGGATTCGACGACATACCATTTGAAGAATATGAAATAGATCCTAAAGACACACCTAACATTAACGAAGCTATCAAATTCTTTGATGAAGTAACAAAAGAAGAAGACCTGCAAAAATGGATATGTCCAACTGAATAATATTGAAATTATGAAAAAATATTTATTTTATACCTTAATAACCATGTTAATTTCTTGTAACAAAAATATTTATGTAGAAGACGTTAGTCAAGGCAAAAAATTGGAGACCGCAATAAATATCTCCACTGAAGAGTTTTTTATGAAACGTATGCAAAATAAATTGCGAAAAGTTAATGTCGGATACTGGGACATTTTATATGAAGACAGCAGTTTTATTTATATCGGTTATCCGCGACTAAAAGGGATATTTTCTAATCGCCGAATAATAGATACATTGTATAAAACTGACGTTATTTTGCTCAAACAAATACTGCCGAAATATAAGGAGATTCAAGGATTTGTGATGCGGCAAAAAATATATGAGCCATTGCAAACATATCTATCAAGCAAAGGAGAGATCCCGTTATTGTACTTAGAAGAAAAAATGGAATACAAATTAGAACCACAATTCATAAAAATACAAATAAATGCGATAGACACCAGTCATATCTCCAAAATGTATATTTTCTTGATAGATGCTAAAACATTAGAAATCAAAGATATAAGAAATTGATTTTTTATTTTTATTAGCATGCGAAAAAAAAAATGATTTTTTTTTGATTTTTTTTGCAAATTTATTTGGTGGTTAAAAAATAATTATATATATTTGCATCGTCATTTTAAAAGCACGTTCTTTTTGGGGCTCATAGCTCAGGTGGTTAGAGCACCTGACTCATAATCAGGGGGTCCAAGGTTCAAGTCCTTGTGAGCCCACGCTTAAAAGACAAGGTCGTATATTGGATTTGCGAATTTTCGTAAAAGGTTCTAATTAAAATTAGAACCTTTTTTTTCTGCGACTAACTCTGCGAGAAATTAATAATCAAAAGTTTCACGCAAGATTTAAAATCTAATTTCTTAAAAAAACATTTATTTCACAAAAAACATTCAAGAATCTATTTACTAACCACTAATTCATTCATATACAACAATTTTTTAGCCGAGCAAACAATAATAATTTTGTTT
>DYQJ01000063.1 GCA_020719345.1 Draconibacterium orientale
CAATTTCTCGCAGAGTTTCGCAAAGTTTTTCGCAGAGTTTCGCAAAGAAAAAAGTATAAACTACTTTTATGCGGTTATGAAAGATGCCTAATTTTAATTTGTTATTTGGCTGCCCACGTAATCTTGGACAAAATTTTGAACCATATAAGAATTATAAGGTCATATAAATTGTACCAGTCAATCTTATATGACCTTATATTCCTTATGTGGTAGATTTTTTTATCAAATTATTTAAAATCTACGTTTCCTCCGCTGAGTATGATTGCTATGTTTTTGTTTTTAAACAAATTTTTATTCAATAAAATAGTCGCCAGTGGCAGTGCTGCTGATGGCTCTACTACGATTTTCATTCTTTCCCAGATAGTTCGCATGGCAATAATAATATGTTGTTCGTCTGCGGTTAAAATATCATCAACATTATTTTGTATTATGCTAAAAGTAAGTTCGGAGAGCGAAGTTCTCAGTCCGTCAGCGATTGTATTTGTGTTATAGTTATAACATAATTTTTTAGAATAAAAAGAGCGGTATGCGTCATTAGCAATTTCGGGTTCTGCGGCTATTACTTTTATATTATTATTCAAGTGCTTAGCACAAATAGACGTTCCGCTAATAAGTCCGCCGCCTCCTACGGGTGCAATTATGGTGTCTATGTGTGGAATTTCCGTTAATATTTCATACGCCGCAGTTCCTTGTCCTGCGATGACGTTTTGATTGTCATACGGATGAATAAAAGTCGCATTGTATTTATTAATAACGTCTTGGAGTTTTTCTTCGCGTGCTTTTTGTGTGGGTTCACAAAAGAATATTTCGGCGCCGTATCCTGCGACTGCATCTATTTTGACCTTCGGGGAGTTCTCCGGCATCACGATATACGATTTCATGTGGTTAATTTTTGCGGCGAGTGCAAGTGCAGCTGCGTGATTTCCAGATGAATGCGTAGATACGCCGTATTTTGCTTCTTCAGGGTTTAATAGCATTACCGCGTTAGTTGCGCCTCTGTATTTGAAAGCTCCTACTTTTTGAAAGTTCTCTGTTTTGAAAAATAATTTCGTTTCCAGAAGATTGTCCAAAAATGTGGAGGTAAAAATAGGAGTCCGTTTGACGTATTTATTAATACGGAGATATGCTGTTTCTATGTCATTGAAAGTAACCATTTTATTGTTTTTATTTAGTATAAATATAATATTACTTCTACTCGTCTGTTTTTAAAAGCTCCGTCTTTAGTGCTTTCGTCGGCAATAAGTATTTTTTCGCCTTTGGTAACAATGTTTATTTTGTCCTTTTGGTAACCGAGTTTTATCATGTAGTTCATAACGTTATTAGCACGTCTGAGCCCTAAGTCTTCGTTATAAGTGTCATTTCCTTTGGAGTCAGTGTGTCCGATAAGTTCAATTTTATAATTTTTAGTTTTATCAATTTGAGTTAAAAAAGTTTCTATCTCTTTGAAATATAACGATTTAACGATGTCTTTATCAAAATCAAAATTAATATTTAATGTTAATTTGGTAGGTTTATTTTTAGTGGTGTCTGTGGTGGTTATAATAGGATTGTTTTTACAAATATCTAAAATAACATTAACTTCTTGATATGTTCCGAGCGATTTTAATACAAAAGTAGTATCAAATTTAATCTTGCTGAGCTCGTTGTTAGAGATTTTAAAGTTTCCTGATTTTTCTGCGAAGGAGAAAGAAAACTCTCCTTTGCTGCTTGATTTGGAAGTAGCGATTTTAGTATTGTCGTCTAAGTAGGTGAGGTCAAGATAAGTTTCAATAAATTTGTTGTTACAATCTTTAATTAATCCGTTAATAATAACTGTCGGTGTTGGTGAAAGTTTGTTGTCGTCACCGAGATGCGCATAAAAAATATCTCCGTTTCTGACAAAATACGCTTCTTTCCCTGATGCAGTTACAATAAATCCGTAGTCATCTTCTTTTGTATTAAAGGGTTCACCTATGTTTTTGATGTCTGTTACTGTTCCCGAGTCCGTTAAGAGAGCTTTAAAAATATCTAATTTTCCGAAGCCGCCATATCCGTTTGAGGCAAAAAATATAGTTTTTCCATCTCCGGCAATAAAAATAGACCTTTCATCTAATTTGGTGTTAATATCTAAGTTTTTCAAATAAGTCCATTGATTATCAGCGAACTTGCTTATATATAGGTCTAAGTTTCCGTTGTAAATTTTTCCGCATGCAACAATAAAAGTTTTTCTGTCCGGAGAGACAGACATTCCATCTGTGGCATATCCCATGTTTTTATAAAATTCGTTGTAGAAATATTTATTAATTCCGCCTCCTAATCCTTTGGGTTTAGTCCATTTATTGTTTTCGAGGACAGATATGTAATAAGGACCGTTTTTAGTTTCCCAGCCGGTTGTCCAGCTTTGATATACAACAAATTGTCCGTCCGGACTGATATTAGGTTCGTCTTCTCCGTCACTTGTATTTACCACGTTATCAATAGGTTCTGGTTTCTGCCATTCTCCGTTAATTTTAGAAGAATACCATATATCTCCGTCATATCTTGGTTGTCCGTTTAGTCCGATTCCATAAGATACCGACCATGGCATCTCGCCGCGGTCTGTCATGAAGTATAAATATTTTCCGTCAGGGGAGATTGATAGATTTGTTTCGCGGCATTTAGAATTTAAAATTTTTATTTCTTCTATGGAAATTTTATTTGGATGTTCCAATATTTCTATGTTTTTTTTCTGTGCGAAAATAATTGTTACATAGCATAAAAAGAATGCTGTAAGAAAGAATTTTGTTTTCATAATTTATTAGTATTCAGTATATATTTCGGCGATTTTATCTAAAGTATCAAAAAGTTGTTGTATATCTAATGACATAACGAGCGTATTACGGTATTCTTTGAAATTTGGTAATGCTTTAAAATATTCAGAGAAGTGTCGTCTCATCTCGAAGATTCCTCTGTTTCCGGTTTTCCATTCTAAAGATTTTGAGAGATGCAGTTTTGCTATTTCTACTTTTTCTTTGAGAGTTAGCGGTTTCATTATTTCATTGTATTCAAAGAAATGTTTTATTTCTTTGAATATCCAGGGTCTTCCGTAAGTTGCTCGTCCTATCATGATGGCGTCAATGTTATATTTTTGTATCATTAATTTTGCTTTTTCGGGGTCGTCTATGTCTCCGTTTCCGATGATAGGAATTTTCATACGTTGGTTGTTTTTTACTTCTCCTATCAGAGTCCAGTCTGCTTGTCCTTTGTACATTTGGTTTCTTGTTCTTCCATGAATCGTTAAAGCTTTGATACCGCAATCTTGTAGTTGTTCGGCGAGTTGAACAATAATTTTAGAGTTTTCGTCCCAGCCGAGCCGAGTTTTTACGGTGACAGGGAGATGTGTATTTTTGACTACTTCCTGTGTCATTTTGAGCATTTTAGGTATGTCTTGTAGCATTCCAGCTCCTGCTCCACGTGTAGCGATTTTTTTTACGGGACAACCAAAATTAATGTCAATGAGGTCTGGTTTGGCTTCGGTGACCATTTTAGTGGCTTCTATCATTGAGTCAATATTGTGTCCGTATATTTGTATTCCGACAGGTCTTTCGTAGTCAAGGACAGTTAATTTTTTAAGGGTATTGTCCACATTTCTAATTAGTGCTTCTGATGCTACAAATTCGCTGTACATGAGGTCTGCGCCAAATTTTTTACACATAAATCTAAACGATGGCTCTGTCACGTCTTCCATTGGCGCCAGCAGTAGCGGATATTCATTTATTTGTATATCACCTATTTTCATTGCGGTAAAATATTTATCTAAATAGTTTAATAAATTTTTTAAATATAAACTTTTGAAATAGCGGTATTTTATTTTGCTTGTGTGCATTATCTTTTTTAACATTTTTAGAGATATATTCGCCAAATTCTAAGACTTTACGAAGTGAGCTAAAATATAGCGTAATATATAAAATCAATGTTTGCAACCATATAACAATAAGATTAACCCAATAAGTATCAACCAGATATCCAAATAATCTTTTACGTGGTGCGTAGAAATGCGCTTTAATCAAAAAATTCTCGGCATCAAAATATATAGGTTCTAATTTTCGGTATATGTATCCGTCATGTTCAATTATTTTGGTAAAATCGTCAGATTTTTTCACAAATGCAGCGAGTTTTTCGTTAAAAGAATTTAACTTTGTTTGCATAAACTTAGCTTTAGTGCTGTCATTTTCATTTTGTTGCGTGAGATATATTTCTTTTTTGTCGTTTGCATTTTTATAATATTTCGTATAATATATTCTTAGCAAGCTAAAATAGTCGCTCAGCGAGTCTAACATTTTCGTTGATATTTTATCTACTTTTAAGCTGTCTGTGGCAAAATATATAGGGAGTTCGTTATTTTCTTTAGTTCGTTCAAATTCATTTATAACTATATTTATTTTCTCTTTGTTATCAATGAGTTCCGGATTTTGTAACCATTTTTTGTATTCGTCAACGTTGTTTAATAGTGTGGTTATCCAAAATTTACGATATGTGGCTTCACTCATCTGTTTTTCTAAGTTATATAACGGCATCTCGTATTGGTTGTCTCTAAATTGATATACCGTAAGCGCTTCATACGCCCAGCGTGCAGTAATTACTTCTCCATATATTGGAATGCTGCTTGGTGATGAGACATCGGGATTTAATTTGTCGTAATTAACCATAACTCCGCTAAGAATAATTTGCGGAATAATAAGAAAAGGAATTAATATATAAATAGTTACAGTCGTTTTGAAGCCGTCAGAAATATTTAATCCGAGCATATTTGCAAAGCACCACGTACTAAACAAAATTAACCAGTAAGCAAAATATGAGTCCGGTATTTTTAATATAGTATTTCCGAGCATAACAAAAGTGAATGCCTGAAATGCAGATAGTCCAAAGAGAATTGCAACTTTTGACATGAGATAGCTTGCCCGGCTGAGATTCAAAAAAGCTTCGCGTTTTAAAATTGTTCGGTCTTTAATAATTTCTTGTGCGCTGACGCTTAGTCCGACAAATAGCGCGATTATAACTGACATGAAGATATATATAGGCAAATTTTCGTTCTCGTATAAATTGTATTCGCCGCTATTTTCTGTTCCAATGTTATAATATTTTATAATAAACGACAGTATCACTGCAAGTACCGGAGCTTCTAAAAGATTGATAGTAATATATTGTAAATTACTTAATTTAGCCAGCAGGTCTCGTGCAACAAAAATACGAAACTGCTTAAAGCGATTAGGTATCTTAAAGGTAATTTCGGGTATTTTTTTTACAAGAAGCGTTTTTCGTTTGAGTTTTTCTTGTCGTATATTGTCTTCGTATTTTTCTTTCCACTCTTTTGGAGCAAATTTTCTTGTCTGCGTAGGATTTCCATACTCGTCGATGACTCTGCTTTCTATGATATTAAAAATTTGTTCGGGATTGACATTACCGCATTGCGAACAGACACTTTCGCTCCAGTTCGCTTGTCTAATTTTGGATTTATAATAAATAATAGACTCTACCGGGTCACCATAATAAATAAGATATCCTCCGGCGTCAAGTATTAATAAGTTATCAAACATTTTAAATATTTCGGAAGATGGCTGATGGATTACCACGAAGACAAGTTTTCCGCGTATTGTTAATTCTTTTAAGAGGTCTAAAATGTTATCCGAGTCACGCGAGGATAGTCCCGATGTTGGTTCGTCAAGGAATAATACTGATGGTTCGCGTATTAGTTCTAATGCGATGTTTAGTCGTTTACGTTGTCCGCCGCTGATTTTTTTGTTTAGTGGCGAGCCAACTTTCATATCTTTTATTTCGTAGAGTCCGAGATTTTTGAGCAATTTTAAAACTACTCTGTAGAGACGAAATCGGTTGTAATTATCAAAACAGAGCTTAGCATTAAAATATAAGTTTTCAAATACGGTGAGGTCTTCTATTAATAGGTCGTCTTGCGATACATACCCGATGACTCCTTCTATGAGTTCGGGATTTCTGTGAATATCAACTCCATTGATAAGGACTTCTCCAGAGGAGGGGCGATAGTTACCGTTAAGTACGTTTAATAGCGTGGATTTTCCGGCACCGCTAACTCCCATAATTCCCACGAGTTTACCTGATTTTTCAGTGAAGCTCATTGCTCGGAGTCCGAGTGCGTTGTTTTTAAATTTATATTCTATGTTACTTACTTCAAATACAACTTTAGATTTTATTTTATCTATATTGTAAGAGCTTATTATATCATTATAGTAAATAGGTTTTATTTTAGAATTGCGAATAGATGTTCCATGCGAGAGGACATGTATTTTGTTGGGTGCGAGGATTTGTCCGTTAAGATATAGTTCATAGTCTTCAAAGAATTTAAAGATGTGCATATTAGCCGATTTGATATGAAAGACAAATACGTCTGTAGAAATTCCTTCCGATTGGAGAGTTTTGATAGCCGCGTTTTTTTCTATCTTTTTAGCGTTAATTATCAATATTCGGCTTTTGTCTTCTACTTCTTCCGGCGATTTGAAGATGAATTGTTTAAGCGCTTCAAATTCTTCTTTTTCAATATAGAAGCTGTCAGATACAGTAGTTATAAATTCATTTTCTTGTTCGGTGACCTCTAAGTCGGAGAAAATAAATTCCATTAGTCTTATCAATACAATAATCTTCTGTTTATGCGTAAGTTCTTGATTAATAACATTACATATAGTCAGCACTTTTACGGAGCTGAGTGCTATAGCTTTATTTCGTTTATTAGAAGACGACTGTTTTTTTTGATATATTTGTAAGAAGTCATCAAATATTTTCAGATATTCTGTTACAAGTTCCTGATTTAATTGTTGTTTCAAGAATGTCTCTACTATTATTCGGCGTCCTTCTTGACTTCCATTAGGGTCAGATAAGATGGCAAATAATTGCATTAGTGCTTTTAATAGTCTTTCACTCATGGGGGATAGATTTTATATATCAATATTGTTTATATCCGATTAAAAAATAGGCAAATCCGGAATCAATGGTTGCGTTGTTATCTATTTGTGCTTCTATTATACAATCTACGGTCGAGGTAAATTGAAAATCCCAGTATGCAGTATTTTTATAAATTCTGTTAGAGAAGAGTTCATTTCTATGTTTGTCGTAGATAGTAAAAATCAGATTTCCATCAGCGATTCCGCTGCATGCGACTACTCGGTACGTAAATTTAGCATAAAAAGTGACGTGAAACTCGGCTATTTCCGATTTATTAATCAGCGCTCTATAAATTTGTCCGTCAGATATGTATGGAAATGGCAACTTTTGCTGACAATTTTGAACTATCTTAGCGTCTTGTGCCATGGAAAAGCTTATGTTACAAATAGAAAAAAATAAATAAATAAAAATGCTCTGTTTGGTAAACATGTTGTTAATTCTTATTTTTGCCGATAAATATTTTATTTAACAAAAATAAGATAATTTATTAAAAAAATAAAATAATTTATTAAAATATATTATTTTATTTTGTTGGCGGGTTATTTTTTTTTGGTAGTTCTAAAAAAGTAATGCTAAACATATATGCTAAATTATTTGTGTCTTTTTTAACTCCGAAAGGAGTTGCACATAAATAACCACGGCTACCCGTATAAAGTTGGACAAAATTTTGAACCATATAAGAATTATAAGGTCATATAAGTTGTACCAGTCAATCTTATATACCTTATATTTCTATTTTTTTATCAAAGCTCCAAGCAAGTTGTCCAAGGTTACGTGGGGAGCCCAATGTTATTATCAGCTATACTGTCTGTTTGCAAATATAATATTCAATTTTTTGTAAGTTCTCAATAATAGGTTTTTGATTGAATATCAATGATTTAACAAAAACAAAAAAGCAAACAAAACAATACAAATGTACTAATATGAATTACTTTTTGTCTTTTTGCTACAAAAAATTTTAATGTTTTTGTAAAGTATACATATAATTATAATTTGTAAATATCTGATAATCAATGTCACCTATTATTGAGAAGTTACAATTTTTTCTACTAACTCTTTCAAATACATAGGTTCTAAGATTAATGTTTATGGACTACATTTATTCGGGAAATTCAAAACATTTATACAACGATTCTTCGGTTTTGTTATCGGTGTTGTGGTACCATTCGCCTGAGTGTTTTGAGAAGTGATAGTCTTTTTTCCAGCTGTCAATATTTTCGGCTACTTGTTTGATGGCATCTATACAAAAGTTCAAATCTTTGTCGGTCATCGTAGGATGGATAGAAAATCTTACCCAGCCGGGTTTCTCCGAGAGGTCACCGTTATTTATTTGACAAGTTATGGCATGCGAAGTCTCTATGTCCACATTTAATAAGAAGTGTCCATACGTGCCGGCACATGAGCATCCGCCTCTTGTTTGTATTCCAAAACGGTCATTAAGAATTTTTACTATCAAGTTGTGATGTATATTTTCAATATAAAAAGATATTGCACCTATTCGCTGTCTTATATTCGGCGCAAGTATTTTAAGTCCTTTAATTTTAGGGAGTTTGCTAAAAATGTTTTCTAATAGTTCTTCTTCTCTTTTTTGTATATTATCTATTCCCATTTTTTCTTTTAGTTTGATGCTAAGAGCGGCGCGGATAGTTTGCAAAAATGCAGGAGTTCCTCCGTCTTCGCGCTGCTCTATGTCGTTGATATAGCTGTATTCTCCCCAGCGGTTAGTCCATGTAACAGTTCCTCCGCCGGGCTGGTCAGGAATGCGATTATGATATAAATTTTTATTAAAAATTAAGACACCGGAGCTTCCGGGTCCGCCGAGAAATTTATGCGGCGAAAAAAATATGGCATCCAAAGATTGCTTCGGATTCTCTGCCGGGTGCATATCTATTTTTACGTATGGTGCTGAGGCAGCATAATCAATAAAACAGTATCCTCCGTTGTCGTGCATTATCTCGGCGAGTTCATAATAAGCAGGTATCACTCCGGTTACGTTGGAAGCGGCTGAAAACGAGCCGATTTTTAATTTTCGCTTTTCATATTTCTTCAACTCTTCGCGCAAATAATTAGGGTTGACAAGCAAATTATCATCTGGCGGAATTATTACTACCTCCGCTATAGTTTCTAACCATGAGGTGTGATTGGAATGATGCTCCATGTGAGTAATAAAAACTACCGGACGGTCGTCTCCCAGAATATCAATGCAAGTTTTGAGATTAGAATTAGCTATATGACAAAACGAGTGAGTGCGTTCCGGAATTTTTAGTCCCAATATACGTTGCAATTTATTAACCATTCCGGTCATGCCGGAGCCGGCGGCAATTATCACATCGTCTTGATTAGCATTGCAATGTCTTTTGATAATGTCCTTAGCCATTTGATAAGCGTAAGTCATGGTGACACCGGTTTCGCTTGCCTCCGAATGAGTGTTGCCGACCATCTCGCCAAAATCTTTTCGCATCTTATCTTCTATTGTAGAATACAGACGACCACTTGCTATCCAATCTGCATAAATTATTCTTTGTGTTCCATACGGCGAAACAAAAGTTATATCCTCACCAATTATGTTGGCGCGATACTTTTCAAAATATTTTTCCAAAGATTCCATTTACTTAAAGTTTTTCGTTTTATTAATTATTTTCACAAAAATAAATCTTTTTTTCAAAAAAATAGTTATTTCAATAAAAAATTCTAATTTTGGCTTAATTAAAATTTCTATATTTCTATTAACATACTAAAAAAGATGAAAAAAAATATTTTTATTATTTCAATTTTATTATTATTTGCTTGTAACACAGAGACTACAACTATCAAAGAGCAAAAAAATAATCCCATAGAAATAACTCAATTAGATAATGAGATATTTTTTGAGCAGATAGGAAGCAACAAAAAAAACGTGATATCCGAGATAATAGCTTTTAAAATACGTTTAAAAAACGATGACATTGACTCGTGTGTTATAAAAATCAACGACAAACGATTTAACAGTTACTCGGCTCAGCCTGATTCTATTCTCTGGAATACAAGCACAGAAAAACTCGGTGAAAATAAAATCAAAGTAACGATATACAAAGACGATAAGAACTTGCAAAAGACTTTCGCAGTTGTTTTATGCTCTGATATTATTCCTAAAAAACATGGTTATAAAGTACTAAAATCTCTTCCGCATGATAAATATGCGTACACGCAGGGACTTTTCATACACAAAGGACTGCTCTACGAAGCGACCGGACTAAAAGGAGAGTCCACGATACGAAAAACAAAATTAGAGACCGGCGAAGTTTTGCAAAGCTACACCATCCCAAATGATATTTTTGGAGAAGGCATAACCCTATTAGATGATAAAATTTTTCAGCTAAGCTGGCAAGACCACATAGCATACATATATGATGCTAAAACATTTGCCAAAATAGGTAGTTTTCAATATGATACCGAGGGCTGGGGACTAACTAATGACGGAAAACAGCTTATCATGAGTGTAGGAACGAATGTCTTATATTTTATTGATGCACAAAGCTATACTGTCGCCGCTACTCTGGAAGTTTATGATAATCAAAATGCTATAAACTATCTTAACGAGCTGGAATATATTGACGGCGTAATTTATGCAAATATTTATTTAACAAACAATATAGCTAAAATAGAGGCAAAGACCGGAAAAGTTTTAGCATACATTAACATGGAAGGAATTTTGCCGACTACAGAACAAGATGACAATACCGATGTTCTAAACGGGATAGCATACGATTTTGATACGAAAAAACTTTATGTCACCGGCAAACGTTGGTCTAAACTTTTTGAAATAGAAATAAAATAATAAATATATTATGCAATTCACTGACACTCATACACATCTGTTTTTAAAACATTTTTCGGAAGACATAGAAAATGTTATACAACGTGCCATAAATAACGGTGTAACAAAAATGTTTTTACCTAATGTGGACAAAAACACTATAGCCGATTTGTTGACTGTAACCAAAAAATTCCCTGATAACTGCTACAATATCATGGGATTGCATCCATGCTCGGTAAAAGAAGATTTTGAAACAGTATTAGAGTATATAGAAAATATTATAGACACCAATACGGTGTACGGAATAGGTGAGACCGGAATAGATTTATACTGGGACAAAACCACTCTTGATAAACAGATATTAGCTTTTCGCCATCAAATTCGCTGGGCTAAAGAAAAATCGCTACCTATAATTATTCATGCTCGCGAGTCGTTGTCCGAAATTTTAGCCGTTATGCAAACCGAACATGATGATAAACTTTTTGGCATATTTCACTGTTTTTCAGGAACATTAAAAGAAGCCGAGCAAATTAGGGAGATGCAAAATTTTAAATTAGGAATAGGAGGACCACTAACTTATAAAAATTCTAAACTGCCAGAAATAATTAAAAATATTGACTTACAATATATTGTATTAGAAACCGATTCGCCGTTCTTGCCGCCAATCCGACACCGAGGACAACGAAACGAAAGCGCTTACATTGTAGAAATAGCCGAGAAAATAGCTGAAATAAAAAATATTTCTATACAAGAAGTTGCTAAGATAACAAATGAAAATAGCTGGAAAATATTTAATATTTGAAAATATTTAATATTTGAAAATATGCAACCATTAAATATATTTTGGGTAGTAGGCGCTTCGCAAGGAGTTCTTTTGTGTCTTTTTTTGATATTAAAAAAAGACCGTATAAAGAATCTGCCACTGACAATATTTATATTTTTGACCTCCATAGAGCTTTTGTTTCAATACATTTATGCAGAGCGAATAATTTTTGAATATCCGCATCTGCTCTATCTCTCCGAACCGTTTAGTATGCTTAGTGGAGTGTTGATATATTTTTATACAAGAAATATACTTGAAAATGATTTTATTTTTACAAAAAAAGATCTCTTCTTTTTTCTGCCATTTATAACTTATGTGATATATTATTTCCCGGCTTACAATCAAACTGCCGAAGATAAAATAGCCGACATTATGCTGTTTTACAATTCCGGAATAACATGGTATGAGAACTTGTACGAGTGGATAGCAGAAGTAATTATATCAATCCCGTTTTTATATTTTACCATCAAGCAGCTAAATAAATATCATCTCAACTTAAAAAATAATTTTTCTGACCTCTCAAAAATTAATTATACGGTGGTAAGAAATTTGATTATTGTTTATATCTTCTTGTACAGCACAGAAGCGATAACAATAGTCATGGCTTATTTACAATTGGAAATAGTGATAATATTAAATTCTATAATTTATTTCTTGCTTATAATAATAGTTTATATTGTTGGATATGACGCAATTGTACGAAAACCTAATGAAAGTATCAAATACATTTATATCAAAGAAGAAAAGCAAGAAGCCCCTGATGTTATAATTCCCCCAGATTTAGATGCTTCCGAAAAGATGTCGGCAGCACGAAAATACGAGAAAAATATGTTGTCCGAAGAAAAAGTTAAAATGATAAAAGCGAAAATTGAACAATGTATAATCACCCAGAAGCCGCACCGAAACCCTGATATACGACTAAACGACCTATCTACATTAATAGACGAACATGCTAATAACGTCTCGCAAGTTTTGAACGACATATTTGAGCGAAACTTTTATGATTTTATTAATTTCCACCGTATAGAAGAGGCAAAACAATTATTAGTGTCACCGGAATTTAAAAATTATACCATAACTGCTATCGGTTTTGAAGTGGGGTTTAATTCTAAATCAGCATTCTACACAGCTTTTAAAAAATTTACCGACAACACACCCACGCAATATCAAAAAAATATATCCACTGAATAATAAGACCTCCTAAAAAAAATCTAACAAGATTTGGCATTTTTTCATTCATTAGATTACACTTTTGCGGAACTTTGCGTTTTTTAACTTTGCGAAACTCTGCGAGAAAAATTTCGTGTGCTTATATCCACTCTTTTGTTAAATTCTCTATAGTTGGGATTTGTTCTATTGTAAATGCAATTATTTGAACTATATGTTTTACTGTTCTTACGTCATTAAGATTTAATTCTCGTTCTTTTCGTGCTTTAAGCCAATTATCTAAAATTTGGCGTCCTCCTATCTCAAAATTCCATATTTCTTTTGAAATATTATCAAAAAAATTCTCCTTGTTGATAAATATTTTTTCATTTTTGTACTCTACTTTTTTAACTATTCTATCTCCATCTCCTTTGAAATTAGCAAATTCATTGTACTCGTTTTTAAAATCTGTTTTTTGCATTAAGTGGCACTCAATAAGTTCATTGCCTAACTTTGCCAGAGTTTCAAATTTTGCCAAAGTTTCAACAAAAGGAATTTTTGGAAAATCAATTTTCAAATATTCGCAATATTTTTCCCGGTATGTAGGACTATGCAAAACTGCATAAATATAACCCAATATTTTTTCGGGACTTGGCACTTCACAATTTTGATTATCTGATTGTTGCAGCTGTTGTTTTAAATTTTCTAACTTAGTTTTTATTTCTTCTAAATTATTTTTTAAAGAATCTATTATTTCAATATTATCTTCCTGTCCTACAAAACTTTTCAATGTTTTTTCAATATTTATTTTATTCTTTTCTTCTTGTTTTATTTTTTCGTTTATTTTTATATTATCAGCATTATTATTTGTTGATATAAGATATTTCTCTTTAATAAATTTTTTAAAATTTTCGGTAAAGTTTGGTTGTTTGTTATCTTCCAAAGTGCCGTCTTGATTTTTGTTGTAAATGTAAAGCGGTGCAATATACGATTGTCCGCCAATTACGTGAATATCACAAATATAATTGGTAATAAAACAACCTGTCCATTTGTTATTGTCCCAAAGACGCGAAAAAATTAAACCTATATTTTCTTTTAAAAAATATTGCATAACCGAATATCTCGGATAAGCAACAAATACTCTTGATTTATTTTCAAAATATGTTTTTTGAATAAAAAAGGGACGATAATGATAATCGGTAATATTTTTCTCGGAAAAATTTTTCAGACCATTTTTTGCATCTAAAATAGTCCAATCTCTTCCATCGGCAGGCAATTCATATTTTCTTCGTATTTCGGAAACTTCTAAATTTTGAAAATCAGTTATAACTTTCTTCAATGAATTTTCATCTAAATGAACTGTAATTTTATCTCTTTTGGTTTGTATCGCACTACTATAATTTTTAAAAATATCTGTTACTCCCCAGAATTTCAAATATTTACCATTTGTAAAAGTTTTGTTTACAAACCAAAAATAAGGAGTTTCAGGTTTTATGCGTGTAAAAGGAATTGTAGAAATTTCGTTTAGTGATAGAAATTGAAATTTCTGTTCTCGGCTAATAATTTCATTATCTTTTGTTGAAAAATAATAAACTTCCGTTTCAACTTTGGCAAAGTTTAAAACGCTGGCAGGGTTTTTTATTAATAAAATAATAGAAACTCCCACTCTAATATCAAAGACATTTTGGTCTCCTTCGTTTTTTATAGCATTTCCGTGCAAGTTGAGTATATAAATTTTATCAAAATCATTAAATAGAGTTTCACGCATTCGGCGATGACTAATTCCGTCTAAATACGAATTATTTGTTATTATTCCGATTATTCCTTTGCCGTTTTTTGTAACTTTTTCGTGAGCAAAACGTATAAATTTTATATAATCATCATCAAGGTTAATCTTCTGTTCGTTTAATCCTTGTTTGTAAACATTTAACAGTCTTAATGTTTCCGGATTTTTATTTGAAGAGGAAATAGAATATGGCGGATTACCGGTAATTATTAAAATCGGTTGTTTTTTGATTTTTATTGCCTGCTCTCCTTCTTGCGATAAATATTCAACAAATTCGTTAATTTTTGGTTCAAGTGGTTCTATGGTGTTGGTTAAATATACTTGCAACCGTTCATCTGCCGACATTTCATAACCATTTTCTTTTAAAAACTGCGACAGTTTTAAATGTGTAATTGTGTAAGGTGCAATAAGATACTCAAAACCATAAATGTTTTTGAGCAGATGCTCTTTTATCATCAAATTCTTTAAACCCTGCGGGTTTGATAATACTTGTTTATTTATCATCAAATTCTTTAAACCCTGCGGGTTTTCAAAACTTTGAAACGTTGATAATACTTGTTTAAAAATTTCTACAAGAAAAGTTCCTGTACCTGTTGCAAAATCCAATGCGGTGACATTTTTACTATCTGCCAAACCATCATTAATAGAAAATTCTGTTTTTAAAATCTGATTGATAGAAGAAATAATAAAATAAACTATTTGTGGTGGAGTATAATAAACGCCTTTTGCTTTACGCAAATTTTGATTGTAAGCACTTAAAAAATCTTCGTAAAAATATATATATGGGTCAGAATAGTGATTAGTGATTAGTGAAGAGGGATTGAATTTCATTGATAATTCTTCGGTTATCACTTTCAACTCTAAATTGTTCATTATTGTAAGCGTTTCTTCTACAATCCAGTGAGTTTCAATATATTCCTTTCTTTCAAGTTCTCTTAGAAATTGCACAAGTTCACGAATAAGTTGAAATGATCGTGGCACAAATTCTTCTGCATTTCTTAATGTAATTATCTGGTTATCAGCATTTAATTTTGCAAGGAATAGACCATAAACTAACATTTGAGCATAGGCATCAGCAAATTGCTCAATGGTTAATTCCGAAGATACATTTGTTAAAAAAGTTCTGTAAAGTCCAAACAATTTTCCCTTTCTGTTTTCTTTATCTTGCCGCACAAGTTCATAAAACAAAAATTCTTTTAGATTTCTGGCTCTTACCGCCATAGCATGTGAAAGCTCTTTTGCGCTTGATATTCCAATGGGTGCTTGTGATAAAAAATTGAAAATAAGTTGTTTAACTTTTTCGCTATTCAGATTTGACAACTTTTTAAAAGTTGTCAAATCTTCCAAACTACAAAGCGTTTCTCTTTTAATAACAATTTCCTTTTTTTTATCAATTTCCCGAATATTTAACCAGACAAATTCTAAATAATTAGTTAATAAAATATTATCTGATAATTCAAGATATTTTTTTATTTGCGATGTTTTCAGTATTTTATCAAGATTTTCTCCTATTTTTTTGTTTTCTATATATCCAATAATTGAATTATCGGCATATATTAAAAAATCGGGTGAACCAAAATTTTCAATTCGGCGTGGCTCGTGCAAAATTTTTATTTTTTCGTTCTTTTGTTCTGCTATTTTTTTCAACAAAATTTCTAAAGCACTGCGTTTAGAATGCTCTGTAATTTTGTCTATCGGTTCGCTTTGCAGTTCTTGTATATATTCTAAAAACTCGGTCATTTCTATAATTTTATTGTTGTTTAAAAACAAAAGTAACGCTTTTTAGATTAAAAACAAAAGTTCTGCTATCTTTTTTGTGGAACAGATAATTTTTTTGAATATACTATACTTTAAACGGTTATAATTTGAACTTTTATTTTTACGTAATTGTTTTGTAATTAAAACTTTGCCAAAGTTTTCAACTTTGGCAAAGTTCTAATCACACAAAAAATTTACCGACAACACACCTACGTAATATCAAAAAGCAGTATTTCTTGATAAGTCAACCTGAAAATTTTAACAAGATTTTCCGAGCCAGATACCGAGTGCGACACAAAAAAGTCCAAGCAACATACTTAGCCCCGAATAAATTAGCATATATATAATATTATCACTTTTGATAAGATTATAATTTTCCAGCGCGAAAGAAGAAAAAGTTGTGAAGCCACCGCAAAAACCTACGGTGAGAATTATTTTAATGTCATTATTGATAACATTCTTCTCGGATAATGAAAAAAATAAACCTATCAAAAAACAACCTGCCAGATTAACTAATAAAGTGGCAAGCGGAAGACGTGAAGTAAAAATCTTATTAATAAGTAGCTGCGAACAATATCGGGCTAATGTGCCAATAAATCCACCTATTCCTATTAAAAAAATCTTAGTCATTTTATTTGTTGATATAGATAAATTATAAATTATGAATTATGAATTATAAATTATGAATTATAAATTATAAATTATGAATTATAAATTATGAATTATAAATTATGAATTATAAATTATAAATTATGAATTATAAATTATGAATTATGAATTATAAATTATGAATTATAAATTATAAATTATGAATTATAAATTATGAATTATAAATTATGAATTATAAATTAT
>DYQJ01000064.1 GCA_020719345.1 Draconibacterium orientale
ATACTATTTTTGGGCTTTTTACAAGAAAGTCACCATTTTTTTACGTTATCAAAATTTTATATATTTGAAAAAAATAAAAATATTTATTATGAAAAGATTATTGTTTACTATATTAATACTTCTTTCTTTTTACATTGCTGTAGCACAAATAGATAGCAATGAAGTAAGGACGAAACCTAAAATATCTACTAAGAAGGGTTGGCAATTTGGATTAGCACTGCCGGTAATAGCTTTTGACTCGGATGTAGGATTCAAAGGTGGATTGCTTACGTATTTTTACGACTACGGTGACGGAACTGTTTACCCTAACTATTTAAAATCATTGTACTTAGAATACTCACGAACCACCAAAGGAAGTGGAATAAATTGTATAGAATACAAAGATTATAAATTCTTAGGCACAGATATACGATTCTCCGGATTTGCTTACCATTATATAGAACAAGCATTAGATTTTTACGGTTTCAATGGTTATGAAGCCGAGTATAATGCTGATTATGAAAATGTTGATAGTGACATTTACAAATCACGAATGTATTATCGGCATGACCGACGTCTGTGGAAATTTGTCACCGATTTTCAAAAACCTATTTATGATAACAAACTAAGAGTGCTTGCCGGACTTAGCTTCTTTAGCTTTGATATTAAATCGGTGGACATAGCGAAATTGAACAAAGGTAAAGCAGATAATGATAAACTCCCCACTACAGACGCTGTTCCAGGTTTGTATGAGCAATATGTAAAGATGGGTATTATAAAAGATGCAGAAAAAAATGGGGGAAATATAACTCACTTAAAAACTGCACTGATTTGGGATACTCGCGACTTTGAAGCTTTTCCTGTAAAAGGAATGTGGACAGAAGCGTTGTTTATCTATTCTATGCCTATTTTGGGAAACAAAAAAGGATATTTACAAGCTAATTTCACGCACCGACAATATTTTAACTTGTACAAAAAACGAATAGTATTAGCGTACCGAGTATTTGCCGGTTCAAAATTAGCCGGCGAAATGCCATTTTTTATGTTGCCGTTTTATCAAAACAGCAATGACATACGTGACGGACTCGGCGGTGGCAAAACCATTCGCGGCGTGATGCGAAACAGAGTAGTAGGAGAAGGAACAGCGTTTGAAAACACAGAGTTACGTTGTAAAATATTAGAAAAACGAATAGGGAAACTTGACTTTTACATTGCGCTTAGCGGTTTTTTCGACGCAGGGATTGTGATACAAAAATATGATTTTACAACAAATACTGCTACATCTTATAAAAGACATCAAAACGAATCAATACATGGAGGATATGGAGGCGGAATTCGTTTTGGATTCAATCATAACAGTATAGTTGCAGTTGACTATGGACGAGCTTTAAATAAAAATGATGGGGATAGTGGCTTATATATAAACTTAGGTTGGCTTTTTTAATTTTTTTTAATATAACGAACAAAATTTTCAAATTATGAATAAAATAACAGTCATAGGTGCAGGAAATGTTGGGGCTACGGTAGCTAATGTTATAGCACACAAAGAGTTAGCACACGAAGTAATTTTAGTAGATATAAAAGAGGGATTAGCAGAAGGAAAGGCATTAGACATCTGGCAGTCCTCGTCTATTAATAATTTTAACTCGCGAGTCATTGGCGTTACAAATGACTATTTAAAAACTAAAGGATCCGGAATTATTGTTGTCACTTCCGGTATTCCGCGAAAACCGGGTATGTCACGAGACGACTTGATAAAAACTAACGCAAGTATAGTGAAGGACGTTACCGAAAAAGCGATTAAATACTCGCCGGATGCTATAATTATTGTCGTTTCAAATCCATTAGATGTGATGACTTACGCCGCATTTAAGACCACACGAAAAAAATCTACTAAAGTTTTTGGTATGGCAGGCACATTAGATACGGGCAGATATAAAGCATTCTTAGCCGAGGCACTTAATGTCTCCCCGAAAGATATTCATGCTTTATTGATGGGTAGTCATGGAGATACGATGGTTCCATTGCCAAGATACACGTCTGTTGCAGGAATACCTGTCACTCAACTACTTAGTAAAGAAGTAATAGATAAAATAGTGGAACGAACTCGTAAAGGAGGCGGCGAACTCGTTAATCTGATGGGAACATCGGCATGGTACGCACCCGGCGCAGCAGTGGCACAACTCGTAGAAGCTATAGTGGACAATCAAAGACGTATATTTCCGGTTTGTGCTTATCTCTCTGGAGAATATGATTTGGATGACATCTATTTAGGTGTTCCGGCGGTCATCGGACAAAATGGAATAGAGGAAATTGTGCAAGTAGAACTCAATAACGAAGAGAAAAAACTACTCCAAGACTCAGCTAATGCAGTAAAAGAAACCATGAACGTGCTTGACGAAATGAACTTATTTGATTAATTGTAACATCTTTGCAGAAAATTAAAATCCCCCAACCAAATATTAAAAAGTGAGTCGGGGGATTTTGTTTTTTTTCATATTGCAAAACTTTGCGTGAAAATATTTGATTATCAATCTCTCGCAGAGTTTCGCAAAGTTATCCACAAAAAATTATTTAAGAATTCGTATTTAGAAAATTCGTGAGCAGTATTTTTCGCCGTCGAGGACTCTAAATTTTTCGGTGCTGTCGGTATGATGAATGCCGAGAATGTTTTTTTGCGTAGAAGATATGGTCTCTATTAAATGTTCTTTATATGTAGTTTCACTTAAAGTAAGTATCTCTAACATGCTTATTTTGTGTCCATAACGTTGTAAACAATTTTGTGCTGGACGTATTAATTTGTTGTCGCTTTTAGTTATGCGTCCTCCCATTCGCGAGGTGGCTAAATCGGTATTTATAGGATTTTGCGGATGCGCTGTCCACTGACCATCTAAGCGGTCAGCAAAAAAAAGATGTAACTCATTCCATTCCTTCCAATCTTCAGAGTTGCTTTTTTTAATAGACGTGAACAACCAGAATTTGTTTTGATAGCTTAAAAGCGTAGAATCACTTGCCTCAATATCAGAAATTAAAGTTCGCACATGAGTCCACTTGTAAGGAAAATCAGTTGATTTATACAAGTCTATCGTTTTATTTTGATGCGACTCAGGTATCATATAAAAGCAACCATCTTTCTCAAAAACAAACGGATAAGATAGATGATAATTTTGTTCCAAAACTTTTATCGGTTTAGAATATTTGCCATTCTCAAATATTTCGGAAACGCAAATATAACCTTTATAATCAGAAAAATTCAGTTCTTCAAAAAAGATAAAATGTTGGTCTTTGTAATGTATCAAAAAAGGATCCGCCCAAAAAGCATTTGCCGGAGGTTTCATCTGGTGATAACTTTGTAACATAAAATTTTTTTCGGTACTAAAATAGATGCGCCATTGCAGGTGCATAAATTTAGATTTTATCTTTCGTAGAATATTTTTTAAGTTCATGATTTGCTTAATTTATAACATTTTAAAGTGTATTAAAGACTCGGCGTTTCACTTTTGATGCTAACGATGGATTTGCCCAGAAATATCTATACAGCTTGTCCACTTGATTAACCCATATTTTTTTATAGTCTTCATCGCCGCGCATAAAATCCATTTTTTTATAATTATGTTCAAAAAAATACTGTAACAAATAATAAATCAATAATTTGCCGGGCGAATAAGTAGCAAAATCCACATTTATAGCGGGCATATAATAGTACATTGTTGACTCATTAAAAAACAGCCAGCACCAGCTTATGTCTTCGTCTGCCAGCGTGAGTTTAGAAAATATTACCACATTATTTTTAAGTCCGTTAATTATTAGATTCTTATATAAGTTGTTGTTTATTAGTGTATGTTGCCAGCGTTGTGCGTGTGCTTCTAAAAATTTATCTATAGAATTGGTTGTTGATTCGGCGGACATCTCTTTGATAAAATGAAAATTAAGTGTACCTAACTTTTCAAGCCGATTGAATTGTCGTTTTATATCTATTAAGACCTTTTTATTTACGGTTGTTAAATACTGATTGAAATCGGTACAATTATTTATAAGACAAGGCGATAGTTCTTCTTGTTTCAAATTTATGCTCTCATTCAAAAAATAGTTGTTCAAACCTCTTATTTCTAAAGTGTTACATTCTTTAGATATTTCTGTAAAAAGTTCTTTCCAAAATTTTTTTTTTATATCTGTTTTTATATCAATATTGTATAATGGCTCTAAGTAGTCAAAGTCGTCACTGCCAAGTGCCACAATTTTGGTTACGGTTACTATTTTTTTCTGATATATTTTTATTAGTGGATAGAAGATATTTAGGTTTTCATATCTTGCTATACAAAAAAGTGGCTCAATATTTAATTCGGCGTCTTTGTGTTTTAACCACGTGATGGCGATTTCCGGATGATAGAAAATATTTTTGTTAATAGAGCAGTTGTAAAACTCAAGCCATTTATTTTTAAATTCGTTAGTATAAACAACTGCTGTTTGTCGGATCCATTCAAAAGTAAAGTGCATATATTATTAGTTTTTATATCTTATCCATTTCCACAACTCTTTGTAAGTGACCTTTTTACCGTACATAAGAATACCTGTTCGGTATATTTTGCCGGCGAGCCAAGTTGTGAAAATAAAAGTTACGACGAGCAGGAACATTGACAAAAACAATTCCCAATAAGGCACCACATCGGGGACTCCAAAAGCTATACGTATCATCATCACAACCGGAGAAGTTAGCGGAATAATAGAGAACCAAAAAGCTATACTGCCGTCAGGGTTTTGTATTATCGTTTGACTAAGCATCAGGGCGACGATGAGAGGTACGGTCAGTGGTATCATAAATTGTTGAGTATCAGTTTCATTATCTACTGCTCCTCCTATTGCGGCAAACAGTGCAGCGTACATTAAATATCCGGCAAGGAAATAAAATAAGAAGCACACTATCAGCATACCAAAATCTATATTACTAATAACTAAGAACATATCTGACAAATTGGCAGATTCGCCGAGTTGTTTGATTTGATTAGCATTGTTCAAATTATAGTTCGTGTCATTAATATTATATGTTATTTCTTGTCCGTTTAAGTTTTGATTCATAACAAGTGGCTGAACAACAATTAAGATGAGAGTAGTAAAAATTATCCACGCCACAAATTGTGTGAGTGCGACAAGCGCTATGCCGAGAATTTTGCCCATCATTAATTGAAATGGTTTAACTGAGGAGATGATTATTTCTACCACTCGACTGGTTTTTTCTTCTATCACGCCACGCATGACTTGTGCGCCGTACATAAAGACAAACGTATAAATTAAAAAAGCAGTAATAAAGCCGATAATCATCACTACTCCGGTGGAGCTTTTTTCTGTTTCGCCGTCTTTTGTCCATTTGTAAATATCTACTTTTATATCTACCTTAGCCGCTTCTAAAGTCTGAATATCAATATTTTGCTTTTTTAAGTTCTGATACTCTATCTCATTTTCTATAATTTGCTCAATGTATGTGCTTACCTCTATGCTTGGTTGCTTGTAAGAGTATATAGTTATCTTATTTTCAACTATTTCCGAAGGTATAGATACTACAGCGTAATATTTTTCGTCTTTTGCGAGTGTTTTAGCTTGTTCTATGTCCATGTTGCTAATAAATTGAAATTTAATAGCTTCAGTGGAATGTAATATATCTTTATAATGTGAGGAGCTGTCTATGACGATAATATTTTTTTCGGTGTTATCTTTTTGTAAGGCGAGCCAGCTGGGAACTATCAAAAGCGCAGCCATCAGGATGGGACCCAAAATAGTCATTATAATAAACGACTTTTTTTTGACGCGAGTAATATATTCGCGCTTAGTTATTAACATTATTTTTTTCATATCTATTTTTTTATTCTGTAACCGAATTAGATGTTCCTACTACGCTGATAAACACGTCATTCATGCTTGGGATAATTTCTTTGAACGATGTTATTTGTCCGGTGGGTAGAAGAAATTCTAAAAGGTGGTTTGTTGTTTTATCTTTCAAAATTTTTATAGTTAATGTTATTTTCTTGTCTTTATCTTCTATTTTCAATATTTCAAAGTCGGCAGTTAATGTAGCGGCCATTCTATTGAAACTTCCGGCAAACTGGACTTCATAAATATTTGTGCGATACTGATTTTTTATGTCAACAATATTTCCTTCCAATATTTTTTTTGATTTGTTTATCAGTGCGATATTGTCGCACAATTCTTCTACGGAAGCCATGTTATGTGTGGAAAAAATAATTGTTGCACCTTTATCTTTCAGCTCTAATATCTCCTTTTTCAAGAGGTTGGCATTGATTGGGTCAAATCCGCTAAATGGCTCATCAAAAATTAACAGCCGCGGCTCATGTAATATTGTTATTAAGAACTGCACTTTCTGCGCCATGCCTTTTGAAAGCTCTTCTACTTTTTTATCCCACCAACTCTCTATTTCAAATTTTTGAAACCAATATTTCAATTTTTGCATGGCATCGTTCTTAGACATCCCCTTCAGCTGGGCAAGATATAACGACTGTTCGCCTACTTTCATCTTCTTATACAATCCGCGCTCCTCCGGCAAATATCCTATCTGCGAAACATGTTTGGCACTCAGACGCTCCCCGTCAAAAAATACTTCTCCACTGTCGTGTGCAGTTATCTGATTTATAATGCGTATCAACGTTGTTTTACCGGCGCCATTGGGTCCTAATAAACCAAAAATTTTCTTCTCCGGAACAGAAATACTTACGTCATCTAAGGCAAGAAAATCTTGATACGACTTCTCTATATGTTGAGTTACAAAAAAATCCATGTATATTATCTTTTTTGACTCGCAAATATAAAAAAAAAACTTAACTACACAACTTTAATTTCATTTTTTTTCTATTTTTTTTCTTTTTTTCGTATTAACAGCATACCTAAGAAAGTTATCGCACCGTTGAGTATCAATAATTCATACCCAAATTCATATCCGAAGAACAAGAATTTTGAGTTGATATTAATAACATAAGTTATTGCAGGTGAGATAATTGCAATAACAGGCACTAATTTATCATACACCGCATATCTGGTAAATAAGCCGAAGAAAAAGATGCCCAGCAAAGGTCCGTAAGTGTAACCGGCAATACTAAAAATTTGTGAGATGACGCTTTGATTATTCAATGCGCGGAATGCAATTATAACTAATAAAAATAAAAGAGATATTCCTATGTGAGATAGCAACTTAGTTCTACGACTACGAACACTATCTTCGGTGATGTCAAGCTTCAAGAAATCAACACATAAAGAGGTGGTAAGTGAAGTGATAGATGAATCAGCGCTTGAAAATGCAGCTGCGATAATTCCTATCAAAAAAACTATTCCAGCAAAAGTGCTAAAATATTTGACCGCAAGCATGGGATACAATGCATCAGTACTTTCCGGCAAGGTAATACCTTTACTTGAAGCATAAATGTATAACAACACACCTAAGCATAAGAATAACAGATTGATAGGTAACAGTGTTAAAGAGAACCAGAACATATTTTTCCGAGCGTCTTTGATATTCTTACACGTCAAGTTTTTTTGCATCATGTCCTGGTCTAAACCCGTCATGGTGATGGCAATGAACATACCCGCAAAAAACATCTTAAAGAAATATCTCTTAGACGTCCAATCCCATACAAACATATCAGAATATTGATGTTGATAAACTGTTGTGACCATCTCGCTAAAACCATAATTTAATTCGTTGGAAATAAATATTATTGTCAGTATAACTGCCGCGATAAAGAAGAACGTTTGTAAAACATCAGTCCATACTACTGTTTTTATCCCGGCTTTAAATGTGTAAAGCCATATTAAAAACAATGTAAGAGAAACAGTTAAGTAAAACGGAAAATTAAAACTGTCAAAAATAGATATTTGTAAGACGACCGCCACCAAGAACAAACGAAAAGACGAGCCAATAACTCGTGATACAAGAAAAAAGAATGCACCCGTTTTGTGACTCCATTTTCCAAAGCGAGACAACAAATAAGTATAAATAGTAACTAAATTCAACCGATAATATAATGGTAGCAACACCAAGCCGATAAACGCATAACCGAGTAGATAACCAAGAACCATTTGATAATACGAAAAACCACTCGTATAAACCTCGCCGGGAATAGAAATAAATGTGACACCGGAAATAGAAGTGCCTATCATTCCAAAAGCTACTAAGTACCAAGGCGATTTACGATTAGCCGTAAAAAAACTTGAAGAATCGGTCTTCCGAGAAGTTAAATAAGATATAAAAATTAATATCCCAAAATATACTATAAGCACTGATAATACTAAGAGAGCTGACATAAGTTTGTGTATTATAAGTCTATATTCAAATCATCTGCCAATTCATTTATATCATTATATATGGGATGTAAATACTTATTAAAAACAAATTTATAAGCATTTAACTTCTCTAATAAACTTGAAGCAACATTTTTAGTAACAAAAATAGATGCAAAATCTTCTCGCATACTTTCCCACTCTGCATTTGGAATAGCCGATTCCGCACCCGAATCGGGCAATATATAAACAATTTTTTCAAACAAAGAAACATAAAATAAAATTCCTATTCTGTTCTTTGTATGACCTATGCCCGCCTTTTGAAATATAGCACGAGCAGATATTTCTACACTCTTTTGCTTCGCTAATCGGCTGATAAAAAGACTTCGAAAACTATCTAATAAAGAATGGACAAAGTAACTTAATAGAAAAGAAGATATTACAAAAAAATACATGTGATAAACATTAAACTCTATCGGTGCAAACATAAAAAAACTATATACAACAATCATAAAAACAAAAGCAAACCACAAGGATACATGCTTGTAGTGAGAAGACGACTTTTTTACCATCACAACTATCTCGGCTTGAGAGTGAGACTCTATATTTTCTATCGTCTTATATAAATTGGTCTTGTAATTCTCGTCAAAATGTTTCATAATAATTACTTTTTATAAATTTCGTGTAAATATAAAAAAAATTTAAAAAAAACTAAAAAAAAAAGTAATTTTAACAAATAAAATATTTAACTTTGCAAAACGATGCCCCCGCATTAATTATATCTCCTAATTTCTCTCACTTTACAGTGAACAGCTTATTTATTGTGAAAATTTATACCAAATAGGTATTTTTGTTTAATATTTTAAAATTAAAGTTTTATGAAAAGATTAAGTTTTTTTGTTTTTTTGTTGATTATTGTCAGCTACTCTTATGCACAACAGTGGACTGATAATTTACCGACAACTAAAAAGTCATCAGAATTGACTTTGTTTGATTATCAAAAAGCGTTTAACTCATATTGGGACAAATATGAGGTGCGAGGAGGTTTCTATTACGAAAACGGCGAGAAGAAAAAAGCAAGAGGTTGGAAACAATTCAAACGTTGGGAATATTATATGGAATCCCAAATTGACCCCACAACAGGAAAATTCCCCAATACTACCGCAGAAGCACAAGTGAAGAAATTTTATAATGGAAGTTTACCTAAATCGTCAGCAGGAAATTGGATGCCAATGGGTCCAAACTCTTCAGAAGGTGGATATGCAGGAGTAGGACGTATCAACTCTATCGCTTTTCACCATACCGACAATAACACATATTGGGTAGGTACACCCGGCGGAGGAATATGGAAAACCGACAACAACGGCGTTACATGGACTTGTCTTGCCAATAACAATGCTGTACTTGGAGTTAGCGACATCGTTATTCCATCAGATTACCAAACTTCAAACACTATATATATTGCAACCGGCGACAGAGATGCATGGGACAATATTAGTGTAGGTGTACTAAAATCTACTGACGGAGGACTTACGTGGAACTCTACCGGTTTATCTTTTTTGCCTTCCGAACAAAAAATGGTAAATAGACTTTTGATTGACCCAACTAACAATAATATTTTAATTGCCGCTACTTCAGCCGGAGTATATAAAACCACAGATGCTGGTGCAAATTGGACTAAACTTGCTACAAAAGTTTTTATTGATTTGGAATACCAACCCGGTAATTTCAACCGATTGTATGGCAGTAACGAATCCGGAGATATTTATTATTCCGACGGTGGAACTACGTGGACTTCAGGAGTCACTACTACTGCCGGTTACAGAACTGAACTTGCAGTTTCTCCAAATCAACCTACTTGGGTTTATGCAATAATGGCTGCAAGTGATAACAGTCTGTATGGAATTTATAAATCTACAGATAGTGGAACTTCGTATTCAAATATTTTTGCTGGAACCACAACAAATTTATTAGGTTGGGATGCAGACGGACATGATGCTGGAGGACAAGGTTTTTATGACCTCGTTTTAACTGCAAATCCGGCAGATGCAAATATGCTTTTTGTGGGTGGTGTTAATAAATGGAAATCTACAAATGGCGGAACAAGTTGGGCATTATCAAGTCACTGGAACGGAAGTGGAACAACAGCACAAATAATTCATGCGGATCATCATGAAATAAAATACCGAAGCGATGGTAGTCTTTTTAATTGTAATGATGGAGGTCTTTATATGTCTTCAGACAACGGTGTTACATGGGTAGAAAAAGGAGAAGGAATTATTAATAGTCAAATATATAAACTTAGTAATGCCACTACTTCATCTACCGAAATTATTACTGGTTTGCAAGACAATGGTTCAAAACTCTTTGCCAACGGAACATGGTCAGATGTGAAAGGTGGAGACGGAATGGAATGTTTAATTGATTATTCCGATATTAATATTCAATATGCAACTTATGTTGAAGGACAAATTGACAGAACAACAGATCACTGGTCTTCTTCAATTAATATTTCTGCAAAAATTACAGGCGGACAACCTGTAGGTGCTTGGGTAACACCTTATATAATAGACCCTAATACGGCATCTACTATATATGCCGGTTATGCTGATGTTTGGAAATCTACGAATAGAGGTGATGCTTGGACAAAAATTTCTACAATGGCAACCGCAGATAAATTACGTTCTATGGCAATTGCACCATCTAATAATCAAGTGCTTTATGTAGCAGACCGAACTAAAATATGGAAAACAACTAATGGCGGCAGTGCTTGGGCTGACGTTAGAAGCAATTTACCTGCAACCGGCTACATAACTTATATAGCAATTAAAGCAAACGATCCTAATACCGTTTGGGTAACTATCAGCGGATACACAAATGGAGGAGTTTACGAAAGTACAAATGCCGGTGTTGCTTGGACTCGTATTTCTACCGGATTGCCTACAATTCCTTGTAATGCTATAGTTCAAAACAAGTTAAATACCACGACCACTGAACTTTATGTAGGAACAGATTTTGGTGTTTATTTTAAAAATGGTGCAAACAATTGGATATTGTTTAGCAATGGATTACCTAATGTTAAAATTGGCGAAATTGAAATATGGTATGGAGCAGATGCAAAAACATCTAAACTTCGTGCAGCTACTTACGGACGCGGACTTTGGGAAAGTGATTTATATTATCTTAGTACCAATATGAGTTATACTTCGTGTACCACTACTCAAACCAATATTTCGGATTTGGGTAGAAATACTATTAATCAACAAATTATAGGTATTCAAATAGTTACAAACGGAGCAAACAGTCCCCTTTCGGCTACGTCGTTTACTTTTAATACAACGGGTTCAACGAATGCTTTAGGAGATATTACTAATGCTAAAGTTTTTTATACTGGAACAAATAGTGCTTTCAATTCTACTCTACAATTTGGTAATACAGTGGTTTCGCCAAACGGAACTTTTATTGTAAACGGAACTCAAGAATTAGCCGATGGAACTAATTATTTTTGGCTCGCTTATGATGTACCGGCATCTGCAACTTTAAATAATGTTTTAGATGCACAATGTACTTCATTAACCGTAGGAGGAACATCCAGAACTTTAACTGCAACAAATCCTACAGGTACCAGAAAAATAATTCTTATTTATTGTGAAGCTGGAGCGAATGCTTCGAATGTTGCTGCTTGGGACAGAATTACTAATGTAACGATAGGAACAATTAATAAAACGTCTACTTCAGAATCACCTGCGTATGCTGATTATACAAGTTTTAGTACTGAAGCAAATGCTGGTTCAACAGTAAATTTTACGATTACAACTGCCGGTCACGATTCTACAGACAAATTATTAATTTGGATAGATTACAATGGAGACGGCGATTTTGACGATAGTGGTGAAAATGTTTATACTTCTACCGAAAGTTTTAGTTCTCCAAAAAGTGGTAGTTTTGTAATTCCTGCAAATACCATTGCAGGTGCAAAAAGAATGAGAATAAGATTAAATTATCCAACCGGTAATACTACTCCTTGCGGTTACTCACTATACGGAGAAGTAGAAGATTATACGATAAATGTACTTGCTCCGGAAATAAATGTTAAACAAGCAACTGACATTGCTGATGCAGGCATTTACAATTTTGGAAATATAGCAACAGGTAGCAATAGTGGTGCAATAACTTTTACTATAGAAAACAAAGGAACAGCAAGTTTATCTCTATCAGGAACACCTAAAGTTGCAATTACCGGTACAAATGCTTCCGATTTTACAATCGTGCAATCTGGTTTAACTTCATCTATTTCAGCAGGTATTAATCAAACATTTACTATTAGTTTTGCACCCGGCGGAACAGGTTTACGAACAGCCGCAATAAGTATTGCAAACAATGATGCAGACGAAAATCCGTATAACATTACTCTTAATGGAACAGGCACTGCAGCAGCAACAGCTGAAATGAATGTTAAACAAAACACTACTAATATTGCTGACGCCGGTAGTTTTAGTTTTGGAAATGTAAACATGTTAAGCAGTAGTGGAATTCTTACTTTCACTATAGAAAACACTGGAGACGCAAATTTAACACTTAGCGGAACACCAAAAATTCTTATAAGTGGAACACATGCAGCTGATTTTGCAGTAGTTCAAACTTCTACTTTATCAACTGTTACAGCGGGTTCTTCTACTACTTTTACAATTAATTTCACGCCTTCTGCTTTTGGAACACGCATAGCAAATATCAGCATAGCTAATAACGATGCCGATGAAAATCCTTACAATTTTGATATTACAGGTATGGGAGTAAAATTAGACCAATCAATTACATTCGTTACTCTACCTGCAAAAACTTATGGAGATGTTAATTTCAATTTGACAGCAACATCTACAAGCGGATTAGCGGTTACTTATACAAGCAGCAATACTGCTGTTGCAACGGTTAGTGGAAGTACTGTTCATATTGTAGGTCAAGGAAATACTATAATAACAGCAACACAAACCGGGAATGCTAATTACAATCCTGCACCTGAACAAACACAACAACTAAATGTAGCTAAAGCAACTTTAACCGTTACGGCTGAAGGCAAATCTAAAGTTTACGGAACAACAAATCCTACTTTTACAGTTCTTTATGATGGTTGGAAAAACGGCGACAATACAAGTGTTATCACTACCCCGGTTAGTATAAATTCTTCGGCTACACAATTTACTCAGGTTGGAGCTTATAACATTGTTCCAAACGGAGCAGCAGCAAACAATTACGATTTTGCTTATGTAAACGGAATATTAAATATAACTAAGGCAACCCTCACTGTTACAGCAGATAATCAAACTAAAATTCAAGGAACAACAAATCCTACTCTTACATTTACTTATTCGGGTTGGGTAAACGGACAAGAAACAATAGATACTCCTCCTGCTATTAGTACGACTGTAAATACTGCAACAACAGTAGGAACTTACAATGGCTCAATAACAGTCAGCGGCGGTTTGGACAATAATTATTTGTTTAATTATGTTCCGGGTAATTTTATTGTCACTGCAGCAGCAACAGCTGAAATGAATGTTAAACAAAACACTACTAATATTGCTGACGCCGGTAGTTTTAGTTTTGGAAATGTAAACATGTTAAGCAGTAGTGGAATTCTTACTTTCACTATAGAAAACACTGGAGACGCAAATTTAACACTTAGCGGAACACCAAAAATTCTTATAAGTGGAACACATGCAGCTGATTTTGCAGTAGTTCAAACTTCTACTTTATCAACTGTTACAGCGGGTTCTTCTACTACTTTTACAATTAATTTCACGCCTTCTGCTTTTGGAACACGCATAGCAAATATCAGCATAGCTAATAACGATGCCGATGAAAATCCTTACAATTTTGATATTACAGGTATGGGAGTAAAATTAGACCAATCAATTACATTCGTTACTCTACCTGCAAAAACTTATGGAGATGTTAATTTCAATTTGACAGCAACATCTACAAGCGGATTAGCGGTTACTTATACAAGCAGCAATACTGCTGTTGCAACGGTTAGTGGAAGTACTGTTCATATTGTAGGTCAAGGAAATACTATAATAACAGCAACACAAACCGGGAATGCTAATTACAATCCTGCACCTGAACAAACACAACAACTAAATGTAGCTAAAGCAACTTTAACCGTTACGGCTGAAGGCAAATCTAAAGTTTACGGAACAACAAATCCTACTTTTACAGTTCTTTATGATGGTTGGAAAAACGGCGACAATACAAGTGTTATCACTACCCCGGTTAGTATAAATTCTTCGGCTACACAATTTACTCAGGTTGGAGCTTATAACATTGTTCCAAACGGAGCAGCAGCAAACAATTACGATTTTGCTTATGTAAACGGAATATTAAATATAACTAAGGCAACCCTCACTGTTACAGCAGATAATCAAACTAAAATTCAAGGAACAACAAATCCTACTCTTACATTTACTTATTCGGGTTGGGTAAACGGACAAGAAACAATAGATACTCCTCCTGCTATTAGTACGACTGTAAATACTGCAACAACAGTAGGAACTTACAATGGCTCAATAACAGTCAGCGGCGGTTTGGACAATAATTATTTGTTTAATTATGTTCCGGGTAATTTTATTGTCACCTCGTCAGTTGTAACAATAACATGGACAGGAACAGCCTGGACTCCGCAAGCACCTACTTCTACTGATGATGCTATTATTAATGGTAATTATACTATTGCTACTGGTTTTGAATGTAAAAATCTAACTATCAATCAAGGTAAGATTTTACAAATATCGCCGCTAACAACAGTCATTGTAAATGAGAACATTACAAATATGGGAACTATAATTTGTAAATCAAATCCTGCAACTAACGATGCTTCAGGTGCTTTATTGAACCGTGGAGAAATAACCGGGACAGGTATTTACAAAGCCGAACGAAATTTGAAAGAAAATTCGGTACAACATTATGTAGGAGCGCCGATGATGAATGTTCCATATACTATATTTGCCGGAAATTATTATTTGAGACAATTGACAAGTGCAGCTACATGGACTACTGTCACTTCTAATCTTAACAACATGCAAGGTTACTCCGTTGTGTTTGGTAGAGCAAACAAAATGCTTTATTTCCAAAACGCTACCGGAACTGCTCCATTTACAACAGGTAATCAAGTGATTAATACTTGGAACGGACAAAATCTTGTCGCAAACCCATATCCTACTCCGATAGATTGGAATGCTGCAAATGGTTGGAGCAAGACCAATATCAGTGCTACTATTTATTTTAGAAATGGAAATCGTCTGGCTACATGGAACGGAGAAGTTGGCGTAAATGGTGGAACACGTTACATACCTGCGATGCAAGGGTTTGTGGTTGCTTCAAACGGCTACTCGGCTTTAGAAATTAATAACAATGCTAAAGTTACTAATGCGCAAGCAAATCAAATCTTCTGGAAAAACTCTGTTAATAACATTGTCAGATTAAATGTAGAAGGTGGAAAATATCAAGGTGATGAAATGGTTATTGTCTTCAACTCGGATGCCACTGACAACTATGACATGACACATGACGGACTAAAACTCTTTGACGAAGAAGAAAATAAATATGCTAATATTTACACCATTAGCAACGACAATAAACAATTGTGCATAAACTATCTGCCACAAACAGAGGTCATGGATTTATACTTCAACGCAAATGAAACCGCAGTATATACTATCTCGGCTACTGAAATGAACTTAGATTTTACTGATAATGTTTATTTAGAAGATTTATTTACAGGTGAATTTACTGATTTAAGTCAAGCAAATTATTCGTTCACTTACAATCTTAACGACACTGAAAACCGCTTCCGTTTGCATTTTAATAAAACTAATGCAGTAGAAAAAACGGATATTGAAACTGTAAATATTTATTCTTACAACTCTGACATATACATAAACTCCTCTGCCACTGATGGAAAAGTATCGGTTTACTCTATTACAGGTGTGGAACTTATTAACTGTGACCTCAGAAAAGTTATTAATACAAACTTAGCTAACGGCATCTACACAGTTAAAGTAACTACTTTGCATGGAACTTACACCGCAAACGTCTTCATTAATAAATAGTTAATATTTAGAATTGGCAACTTTTTAAAAAGTTGTCAATTCTTTTTTAGCAATTTGAAGTGGTTAATATATAAGATTCAAACGTTTCAACCATTTTAAAAGTCTTCGACTATTTGAAAGGTTTTTTCGCTTTATACCTTACCCTTCAAATTTGCTTTAGCAATTTGAAGTGGTTAATATACTAAGGTTCAAAGGTTTCAACCAATGATTTTTGAGATTTTTTTAATCAATAAAATCAAATAAATCACAAAAAAACATAGTTCAGACATTTTTTATTCAAAAATATTTGCTTAACAAAAAATAATTTCTTATCTTTGCGTCATAAAATTTAGGTGGGGAGGATACATAAGAAAACTCTCTGCCAGCACCCGGGATTGTAGCATGCTATAATCCTTTTTTTATTTTTCCTCTAAATGTGTTATTTGTGATTTCTTTTCTGCAAAATTCAAACACTTTGGAACGTATCAATACATTTATTTTCTTAATATTAACGCTATTATCTACTCGCCATTTTATTGCACTTTCCAACATAGAAATGTTTATTTTATCTTTAACAACAATTAAAATATTGTCGGCTTGGTCTTTAGCTTTGCGAATTTCTTTGTCTAACGCACTAAAAGTAGGAGTTTTATTAACTTTGAATTCAAAAATTTCGTTATTAACCAAAGCATCAGGATTTTTTGTAAATTGTTGGTTGCTAATAGGTAACAAAACAATCT
>DYQJ01000065.1:0-7332 GCA_020719345.1 Draconibacterium orientale
AAAGGTAAAAACGCAAAGTTTCGCAAAGAAGTGTAACCTAATAAATGAAACATGTGCTAAATATACTCAAAACGGGTATAAATTTAACTTCTATTTTTATGTAATTGTTTCGTAATTAAAACTTTGGCAAAGTTGCCGTTTATAGTATAGTTACATTTTTTCTATCACCGCCGTAAAAATCTGAGCCAATAAACTAATTTTCAAAATGAATATCTCTAACGTTGAGCTGCAAAGTAGATGTTCCATTAAATTGATTTTCATCTATAGAATAACAAATATTAAACGGTTTCTTTGTCATTATTTTGGAAAAATGCTCTGCCATATTAAATCCTATTCCTTGCAAAATTAATCCGTCTGGGTCAACTAATTCAAATTTAATATGTTTTGCCGGTGTTCCTACCAGACGCGAATTGCCGGTGTTATAAACATTTTGTGTCATAAAAATAGGCGTCATGTTTTCGGGACCAAAAGGTTGAAATTGTTTCAATATCTTAAAAAACTTGTAAGTAATATCTTTAAAAGTAATAACATCATCAATATTAAGCTGTTCTATTTTTTGAGAAGACGAGATATTGTTTTTTACATAATTATCAAAGCGTTCTCTAAATTCTTCTATATTTTCTATTTTTAGAGTTAATCCTGCCGCATATTTATGTCCGCCAAAGTTATGTAATATGTCTGCGCAAGAGTTTATGGCTTCATACAAATCAAATCCTTCAACCGAACGCGCTGACCCGGACGCCATTCCATGCGATTCGGTAAGTATTATAGTCGGTCTATAGTATTTTTCTATCACTCGTGACGCAACTATGCCTACTATTCCTTTGTGCCATGCCGAGTTAAAAAGTACGGTAGAATGTCTGTTTTTAATTTTCAAGTCCCGCTCAATCATTGTAATTGCCTCATTAGTAACTATTTCATCTAAGCTTTTGCGCTTGTTGTTATATTCTTCTATCTGATGCGAAAACTCATTAGCCATATTTTCAGTATTTTCTACAAATAATTGTACCGCAAAACTTCCTGAGCGAATTCTTCCGGCAGCATTGATGCGCGGAGCAAATTTAAAAACTACGTCAGAAATATCTAATACTTTGTTCTCTACATTAGCTATTTTCCGTAACGCAGTGATTCCTGCTTTTTCATTATTACTTAGCGAAGTCTGTTTTTTGTTTATTTCTATCAGTCCGTAATGTGCTAATATTCTGTTCTCGCCTATGATAGGCACTATATCTGCGGCAATACTAATTGTCAATATATCAAGTAAATAAAACAGTTCGTCAAATGAAATATTATTTCTCAAACAATATGCCTGTAAAAGTTTGAATCCTACTCCGCATCCGGAGAGTTCTTTAAATGGATAATTGCAGTCGCTACGTTTTGGGTCTAAAACTGCTATTGCCTTAGGGATTTCGGCATCGGCAGTGTGGTGGTCGCAAATAATAAAATCTATATTTAGCTCGGAAGCATACTCAACTTTGTCCACCGCTTTTATTCCGCAATCTAATGCAATGATTAAAGTAAAATTATTTTGCTTAGCATAATCTATTCCTTTTCGGGAGATACCATATCCTTCTTCATAACGGTCTGGAATATAATAGCCAATATTTTGAGTGTATTTTATTAAAAATAAGTACATTAAAGATACAGCCGTAGTTCCATCTACGTCGTAGTCTCCAAAAAGTAAAATTCGTTCTTTATTTATAATCGCTTCGGTCAGACGTCCTACCGCAGAGTCCATGTCTTTCATTAAGAAAGGATTATGCAAATCTTCTAATTTTGGTCTAAAAAAAATTTTTGCCTTCTCATAATTATCTATTCCCCTGTTAATAAGGAGATTAATTATATTGGGGTCAATATTTAAAGTTTTTATAAGTTCTTCGGCTTTCGTTTGGTCTGCCTTAGGTTTAACTATCCATTTTTTTTGCATTATTATAAATATAATTCTGTTCTTGTATATAATCTTTATATAATTGTTTTACTATTCCATCAGCGAGTCCTACCATTGGCACATATATTTCTTCTGCCTTAGCCCATTTAATTACTTTGATAAAAATCTTAGCTGCCGGTATAATAACGTCTGCGCGGTCAGTATTTAATCCTAATAATTGTACTCGGTCTTCGTAACTATGAGATTTAAGATATTTATATAAATATTTCAGCTTTGTCAAATGTAACGGTTCTTTAAATTTAACTTCTGACATCCTATACAGCTTGTTAATATTCCCGCCGGAACCAATAATAGACATTGGACGATTTGCTTCCACTATTTTTTTCAACCATTTTTTTAACACAAACATATCTGCTTTGCTAACCTGTTTATTTAACATACGAATAGTTCCAATGTTAAACGACTTAGAAAGAATTATTGCTTTCTTTGTGAAAAGCGTAAATTCCAAACTTCCGCCTCCCAAATCTATGGCAAGATATTTTTTCGTTTCATCTATATATTTTTCATTTTCTGCAAGATACAACAACTCGGCTTCTTCTTTTCCTGATATTATTCTTATATCTATGCCTGTTTTTTGTTTTATTTCTTCTATCACTTCTAAGGAATTTACAGCATCCCGCATAGCAGATGTGGCACATACTCGGTACCTTGTGACCTCATGAATTTGCATAAATTTGAAAAATGTCTCTAACGACAAAATAAGCTTGTCTTTCTTTTGTTCACTAATAACTCCTTTTTCAAACACATCATCGCCCAGACGAAGTGGAGACCGTATAAGCTCTACTTTATTAATCATCACGTCCTCCGGTTTACAACCCTCTATTACATTCGCAATATAAAGCCGAACCGCATTTGTCCCAATGTCTATAGCAGCAAATTTCTTTATTTCCATATTCTTATTTTTATGTTTATTACTGTGCAAAGTTATTTTTTTTATTAAAAAAAAAATTTTTTTTAGATAAAAAAAATTGAATATTTTAATAGAAATAAAAAAAAATCATTTTCTTTGCACAAAATAAAAATAAATTTACAAAAATATAACTACAAATAGATAAAAAATGATGGAACAAATAATATTTATTCTGGTCTTGGTGGCTGCATTAGCCATTTTATCGTATAGCTTTAAGCGTGTTTTTCAATATTTAAAGCTTTGTAAACCTTATAAAATAGATGGTTTCGGAAAACGTATGGCAATGACTATGGACGTAGTTTTTGCACAGTCAAAAATATTTAGAATGCCCGTAATAGGACTTTTGCATGCCTTAGTTTTTTGGGGGTTTCTCATCATCGCAAGCATGACAATTGAAATGGTTATAGATGGAATCTTCGGGATAGAGAAATCACTTGCTGTGCTGGGCAGATTTTACAACTTTTTAACGGCATCCGCTGAATTTTTTGCAGTAATAATTATGGTCGCAATAGTAGTATTCTTGGTACGCCGTATTTTTCTTAAAATTAAACGTTTCTCAGGAAAAGAGATGTCACACAAATCACACAAAGACGCTATCATCTCACTGATGCTTATCTTTTTTCTCATGCTGACATTAGTTGCGATGAACCTGTTTTATGTATTGCATCAAGATAAAATTGAACAAGACCTTGTTGGTTGTTATCCTGTATCTGTCTTTTTATCCGACTTCTTATTTACAGCATCCAAGTCAGAAACTATGCATCTCGCTTATAAATCTAATTGGTGGGCGCATATACTTACTATTTTATTCTTCGCAAATTATTTGCCGCATTCCAAACATTTTCATGTCTTCATGTCAATACCTAATGTCTTCCTCTCCCGTTTGCAACCATTAGGAAAACTTGATACGATGGAAAATGTTAAAAACGAAGTAAAACTAATGCTTGACCCAAATGCTCCTGCACCTGAAAATCAAGTAGTTGAACGTTTCGGAGTATTAGATATACAAGACGTTAATTGGAAAAATTACTTAGACTCCCTTGCCTGTACGCAGTGTGGACGTTGCACTAATTCGTGTCCGGCTAATATTACCGGCAAACAATTATCGCCTCGCAAAGTAATTATGAGCTTGCGACAACGGATGAAAGAAAAATCTGCCGGACTACTAAAAGATAAACAATACTCTGATAATAAATCGCTAATACGAGATTTGATAACCGAAGAAGAACTCTGGGCATGTACCACTTGCAATGCTTGCGCACAAGAATGTCCTATTAATATCAATCATCCTACTTTAATCGTAGAGATGAGACGTTATCTTGTCATGGAAGAAAGTGCGGCGCCGGCAGAAATAAATGCAGTCTTTCAAAATATTGAAAATAACGGTGCGCCTTGGCAATTTCCTGCCGCTGACCGTATGCTGTGGGCAGAAAATATCAAAATAAATGACCAGATAGTTACTGTCCCGATAATATCTGAAATGATTGCCGCAGGTAAACAACCCGAATACTTGCTCTGGGTAAGCAGTGCAGGTGCTATAGACGACCGATTCAAAAAAGTAATGAAAGAATTTATTAAAATATTGACCCATCTAAAAATAAATTATGCTACATTAGGACTTGAAGAATCCGACTCTGGTGACGTTGCCAGACGCACAGGTAATGAGATGCTGTTTCAAATGCAAGCCATGACCAATGTAGAACTCCTTAAAAATTACAATGTTACCAAAATAATTACTTGCGACCCGCATGATTATAATACCTTAAAAAATGAATACCCCGATTTTGGCGGCAATTTTGAAGTATGGCACCACTCACAATTTCTAAGTATGCTAATAGATAACGGCACACTAAAATTAGGTACCAAAAAGTTTGAGAAAGAAAAAATAACATTTCATGACCCATGTTATTTAGGACGCGCTAACAAAGAATACAAAGCCCCACGAAATATATTATACCATACCGGCGCCGAAGTAGTGGAGATGAAACGAAATAAAAGCTTCGCACTTTGCTGTGGAGCCGGAGGCGGACAAATGTTCAAAGAAGCAGAAAAAGGCGACAAAGAGATATTCATTGAACGCATAGAAGATGCCATACAAACATCAGCCACCATTATTGCTACCGCTTGTCCATTTTGCATGACTATGATGACCGATGGAATTAAGTACAAAAATAAAGAAGAAAAGATGAAGAACTTAGATTTAGCTGAATTAGTTTCACTATCTTTAAATTTATAAAACTTTTTTTATTGAAGTTTGTTAAATATTTAAAAAATGTTTATTTTTGCAAAATATTATTAATATATCAATATAACGAAAATGCTAAAAATAAGAGAACTAATTAATTATATAGAGAATTTAGTCCCGCTTTGGTTGCAGGAGAACTATGATAACAGCGGATTACTGCTTGGTAATTCCGAGTCCAATATTAGCTCGGTATTGATATGCTTAGATGTGACAGAGAACGTAATCAAAGAAGCGATAAGTAAAGGAAGCAATTTTATCATCTCGCATCATCCATTAATTTTTTCGCCGCTAAAAAAAATTACCGGCAATAATTATGTAGAACGATGTATTATGCTCGCTCTGGCAAATAATATTTCTATATATGCTTTACATACCAATCTTGATAACATTAAAGATGGCGTAAATGCTAAGATATGTCAGATTTTAGATTTAGAAAAAATTAAAATTTTATCTCAAAAAAGAAATTTATTTAAAAAAATAGTTACATTTGTTCCTAAATCGGAGGCAGACCGAGTACGAGAAGCCATATTTGAAGCAGGAGCCGGAGAGATAGGAAATTATGATAGCTGCAGCTTCAACACTATCGGAGAAGGAACTTTTCGTGCTAACGAGTATGCTAATCCTTATGTGGGCGAAAAAAATATTTTGCATTACGAAGAAGAAGTAAAGATAGAAACCATTTTTCCGGTCTATCGTACCAATCAAGTAATAAAAAAGCTGTTAGCAACACATCCGTATGAAGAGGTCGCCTATGATATATATTCGTTGGAAAATGCCGCAGCCAACATAGGAGCTGGTATGATAGGAGAAATGGCAACTCCGATGCCAGAAAAAGATTTTTTGAATTGGTTGAAAGAAAAATTTAATCTTACTATATTGAAGCACTCGTGCCTCTTATCAAAGAAGATAAAACGTGTAGCTGTTTGCGGAGGAAGCGGCAGCTTTTTGATAAAAGATGCCATAAACGAACGCGCCGATGTCTTTATCACTGCCGACATAAACTACCATCATTTTTATGATGCTGAAAATAAGATACTTTTGATAGATATAGGACATTACGAAAGCGAAATTTTCACAAAAAATTTAATTTTTGATTTGATAAATAAAAAATTTAATAATATTGCACTGAAATTGTCTGAGACTGATATTAATCCGGTCAGTTATTTTTAATTAACGATATTAATAATATATTTTAATAATATGTCTGATAAAATGAATGTTCAAAATCAAGCCCCCGAAATATCGGTAGAAGAAAAGCTTGTAGCACTTTACGAATTACAAAAAATGGACTCGCAAATAGACGAAATCAAACGAATGCGAGGCGAGCTCCCACTCGAAGTACAAGATTTAGAAGATGATATTGTTGGTTTGGAAACACGAATAAAAAATTACAAACAAGAGATTCATAAAATAGAGTCTGATATAAAAGCTTGTCGCACAAAGATAAAAGAAGCCGATGCTCTTTTAAAAAAATACGAGACCCAACAAAATAAAGTCCGTAACAATAGAGAGTTTGACTCGCTAACAAAAGAGATGGAATTTCAATCGATGGAGGTAAAATTAAATGAAAAACGCATCAAAGCTGCCGAAGACGAGTTGAAAAATAAGATTGAAGCCCTTGATAAAGTACAAAAAGGCATAGAAGATAAACGCTCCAATCTGTTACAAAGTAAAGCTGAACTCGAAAATATTGTCGCAGAAACTAAACATGAAGAAGAAAACCTAAGAAAGATGTCTGAAGAAATTGCCTCTAAAATTGAAGAACGATTAGTTATAGCTTATCGCCGTATCAAAACAGGAGCAAGAAACGGACTCGTTGTAGTACCTATATATAGAGACTCGTGCGGCGGATGTTACAATAAAATTCCGGCACAACGACAATTAGACATTAAAAGTCATAGAAAAGTCATCGTCTGTGAATATTGCGGACGAATATTAGTGGACGAAGAAATTGTGGCTAATGTCAACACTCTGTTAGAAAATAAAAAAGTTTTAAAAAAATAATTGAAATAAATTTTAATATTACACTATGAAAGTAGATTTGTTGTCTGAAAAGAACGAAATATCTTTTCAAGAAGAGTTGGTTTATGATATTTTGTTGAAAAAATCTAAAGAAGAAGAAGTAGAGGAAGAGGAAGAAATAGACGATGAAGACCTCGACGATGAAGATTTTGATGATTTTGACGATGAAGATTTTGATGATGAAGATTTTGATGATGAAGATTTTGA
>DYQJ01000065.1:7432-17030 GCA_020719345.1 Draconibacterium orientale
GATGAAGATTTTGATGATGAAGATTTTGATGATGAAGATTTTGACGACGAAGATTTTGACGACGAAGATTTTGACGAAGACGACGAAGATTTTGATGACGAAGACGACGATTACGACGACGACGACGATTATGATGACGACGACTTAGAAGAGGACGATGATGAATTTGATGAAGACTTAGATGAAGATTTAGATGAAGATTATGACCCAGACTTAGATGACTTAGATTTTGACGAAGTGGACTTCGATGACGAAGACCTCAGCGACGATTTTATTGACAGTCTCGACTTAGACGATGTAGAATTAGTACGTGGAAAGTAGTACTTTTAAAATTTGTCCTCTTTAAAAAAGATAATATTTTAATGGCAATAAAAGTATTTTTATTGCCATTTTTTTAATAATTTAATTATTATTGATATGAAAAATTTCCAAGATGAAATACGTGCAGGAATACCGCTACAAATACCGGCGCCAAAAAATTATGACCCCAAAATAAGTCATGCTCCAAAAAGAAAAAATATACTCAATCCGCAACAAAAAAAACTCGCTATACTGAACGCACTTAGATATTTTGATGAAAAAAATCATCAAGAACTCGCCACTGAATTTGCTCACGAGTTGGAAACGTATGGGAGAATATACATGTACCGTTTTAAACCCGAATATAAAATATCCGCCCGAAAAATATCAGACTTCCCACATAAGTCTATACAAGCCGCAGCAATTATGCTCATGTTATCTAATAATCTTGACCATGCGATAGCACAACACCCCGATGAACTTATTACCTATGGTGGAAACGGTGCAGTATTTCAAAACTGGGCGCAATATCTTATTACGATGCAATATCTCGCAGAAATGACTGACCAGCAAACATTAGTACTATATTCCGGACATCCTATGGGACTATTCCCTTCGCATAAAGATGCTCCACGAGTAGTGGTTACAAACGGAATGGTTATCCCTAACTATTCTAAACCCGATGATTGGGAACGTTTTAACGCACTCGGAGTCTCACAATACGGACAAATGACTGCCGGCTCATTTATGTACATAGGTCCACAAGGAATTGTACATGGAACAACGATTACAGTCCTAAATGCCGGAAGAAAAATTTTGAAACAAGGTGAAACAGACCTATCCGGAAAAATTTATGTCACATCCGGACTCGGAGGTATGTCAGGCGCACAACCAAAAGCAACAGTCATCGCAGGAGCAATTTGTATTATCGCAGAAGTCAATCCTGCAGCTACCTATAAACGACACTCGCAAGGTTGGGTAGACGAAGTATATGACAATCTTGACGAAATTTTAGACCGCGCAACAATCGCAAGACAAAATAAAGAAGCAGTGTCTCTCGCTTACAACGGAAATATCGTGGACTTGTGGGAAAAAATCGTAGAACGAAATATACACATAGAACTCGGCTCAGACCAAACTTCGCTACACAACCCATGGGCAGGAGGTTACTATCCCGTAGGAGTAAGCTTTGAAGATGCTAATAAAATGATGGTAGAAAATCCTGAACTGTTCAAAACAAAAGTACAACAATCATTATGCCGACAAATTAACGCCATCAAAAAATTGACTGAACGAGGTATGTACTTCTGGGACTACGGAAATGCTTTCTTATTAGAAGCAAGCAGAGCAGGTGCCGATATAACAAAAGAAGACGGAACTTTTATATATCCTTCGTATGTAGAAGATATTATGGGACCACTATTCTTTGACTTCGGATTCGGTCCATTCCGTTGGGTATGTGCCTCATCAAATCCGGAAGACTTAGAAAAAACGGATAAAATTGCAGATGACGTCTTAAAAAGCTTATTACCGGAAGCACCGCAAGAAATTATCCCGCAACTCCAAGACAACATAAAGTGGATAGAAGAAGCCGGTAAAAATAAACTCGTAGTCGGTTCGCAAGCACGTATTTTGTATGCTGATGCCGAAGGACGAATAAAAATAGCCCAAGCTTTCAATCAAGCCATAAAAAATAACGAAATCTCTGCGCCTATCATACTCGGTAGAGACCATCACGACGTATCTGGAACAGACTCTCCATACAGAGAGACTTCTAATATCTATGACGGCTCAAGTTTCACAGCTGACATGGCTATTCACAATGTCATAGGAGATGCGTTTAGAGGAGCTACATGGGTATCTATTCATAACGGAGGAGGAGTAGGTTGGGGAGAATCTATTAATGGAGGTTTTGGACTTTTATTAGATGGAACAGAAGATGCTCAACGAAGACTTGAAATGATGCTACATTGGGACGTCAATAACGGAATAGCAAGACGAAGCTGGGCAAGAAACCAGAATGCCATATCAGCTATCAAAAGAGCTATGAAGACAAACCCTAATTTGAAGGTCACAATACCAAACATAGTGAATCAAAATATCTTAGATAATATATTTTAACAAATTTTAAAATCTATAAAAATGTTTGCAACAGAAGTGTACAGCACAAGACGAGAAAATTTAAAAAAACAAATCCTATCTGGGATTTGTTTATTCCTCGGTAATCAGGAAGCTGCTTTCAATTACAAGTCTAATACATATCCTTTTCGCCAAGACAGTAACTTCTTATACTTCTGGGGATTAGATATTCCTAATTACGCAGCAGTATTAGATATAGACAACGATAAAGAGATAATTTTTGCCGATGATATTGATATGGACGACATCATCTGGATGGGAACACAAGAATCGGTTAGCACACTGGCTAATAAAGTGGGAGTAGCAAATACTCAAAAATACTCGGAATTAGATAAATACGTAAAAAATGCTATCCAACAAAATCGCAAAATACATTTTCTACCCGCATACAGAGGCGAAACGAAAATGCACTTAGAAAATCTTCTCGGTATAAAAACTAATATTATAAATGATTACAAGTCGGTAGAACTGATTGAAGCAGTGGTTAAATTGCGCTCCATTAAAGACGAATTAGAAATAGAAGAAATTTCTAACATGGTGGATGTTGCATATTACATGCACACCTCTGCAATGATAATGGCTAAGCCGAACATGACAGAACGAGAAATAGCCGGAACAATGCAAGGTATTGCACACTCCTACGGGAACACCGTTTCGTTTCCTATAATATTAACTATCAACGGACAAACGCTACATAATCACAATTATAACAACAAATTAACTGCCGGTAAACTAATGCTCGCAGATGCCGGAGTAGAATCTGTTTTGCATTATGCAAGCGACATTACACGCACAACTCCCGTAGGAGGTAAATTTGATACCCGACAAAAAGAAATATACGAAATAGTACTAAAAGCTAATGTAGAAGCCATAAAAATGATACGTCCTAATATTCTTTATAAAGACGTGCATCTTTTTGCCGCTAAAACTATAGCAGAAGGACTAAAAGAATTAGGACTCATGAAGGGAAACATTGACGAAGCCGTACAACAAGGAGCGCATGCGCTATTTTTCCCGCATGGATTAGGACACATGCTCGGTTTAGACGTACATGACATGGAAGGACTTGGCGAAAACTTCGTTGGATATGACAAAACAATAACTCGCAGCACGCAATTCGGACTTGCTTTTCTAAGATTAGCCAAAAAACTCCAAGCTGGTTTTGTGATAACCATAGAACCGGGATGTTACTTCATTCCTGCACTCATAGACCAATGGCAACGTGAAAATAAGTTCACCGAATTTATTAATTACCAACGTGTTAATACATACAAAGATTTTGGAGGAATACGAATAGAAGACGACATACTTGTAACAGAAAACGCACACCGAGTATTAGGAAAAAATATCCCGAAAACAGTAAACGAAATAGAAGAGTTAATAAAATAAAATTACAGAACATGGCTAAACTAATCAAGATAACTTGTTTGAATAATAATCTCACCAAAGAGTACGAAACCGGTATTTCGTTACAAAAGATAGCGGAAGATATGAAAATCAAACTTAAAGCACCTATTCTGGGAGCAAGAGTAAATAATCTACTCACCGAGTTTGATTATGAATTGTTTAAACCTAAGATAGTAGAATTTATTGATATAACAAACATTGATGGATTTCGTATGTATCAACGTTCACTGTCGTTTGTCCTCATGAAAGCCGTAAGTGATTTATTCCCTGACAGATTATTGAAAATTGAACACTCTATCGCAGGAGGATATTATTGCGAAGTAGAACATCATAAACATATCTTAACCAAAGACGAAGTAGATAAGATAAAAAACCGAATGCGAGAAATTATTGATGCTAATTTACCTTTTCAACGTGAAGAAATTCTCACTTCGGAGGCAATAAATATTTTTGAAAATAATAAGATGCAAGAAAAAGCACAGCTCTTTAAAGCAAGACCACTTCTATATACATCTGTTTATAAGTTAGATAACTTGATTGACTATTTCTACGGATATCTTGTGCCTTCAACAGGATATCTCGACATCTTTGAACTCGTCCCGTATTATGAAGGTATGTTACTTAAATTTCCGCTAATTACGAATCCTAAACAAGTAGGCGAAATTTACTATCAAGCCAAACTTTTTGACATTTTTAGAGAACATAAAGAATGGGGAGAAGTGCTGGGAGTATCCTCCATCGGTGATGTGAACGAACAAATAACAAAAGGAAACGTAGGCGAACTAATAAAAATCTCCGAAGCGCTGCACGAAAAAAAAGTAGCAGAAATAGCCGACAATATTAAAAAACAAGGAACTAAAAAAGTTATTCTCATCGCGGGACCATCTTCATCAGGTAAAACAACTTTTGCTAAGAGACTCTGTGTGCAACTCATCGTAAACGGACTAAAACCTGTACAAATTTCTTTAGATAATTACTTTGTGGATAGAGAACTAACGCCTCTTGACGAAAACGGAGAATACGACTTTGAATCGTTTTATGCCCTTGACATAGAAACTTTCAACAGAGATATATTAGATTTGATTAACGGAAAAGAAATTGCTGTCTCACAATTCTCTTTTGAAACCGGTAAACGTTTTTATACTGGAGCAAAAATGCAAATAACTGACCAGCATATTATTTTGATAGAGGGAATACATGCTTTAAATCCTAAACTATCGGAACTAATAGATAGTAATTTGAAATACAAAATATATATTTCGGCGCTCACTCAAATAGGAATAGATTTACACAATAGAATACCATCTACGGACAACCGTCTCCTTCGCCGCATCGTAAGAGACTATCAATACAGAGGTTACACCGCTATAGAAACCATAAGACGATGGCCAAGTGTCAGAAGAGGAGAAGAAAAAAATATTTTCCCGTATCAAGAAGAAGCCGATGTAATGTTCAACTCGGCGCTACTCTTTGAACTCGGTGTGCTAAAAAGCAGAGCCGAACCTATTCTTAACGAAATAGATGAAACTAATCGCGAATACTCAGAAGCAAGACGACTTTTAAAATTTCTCTCTTATTTTCACTCTGTTCCAGATAAGGAAATACCGCCGACTTCTATTTTGCGCGAATTTCTTAGCGGAAGCTCTTTCAAATATTAAAAATCTATAATTAGTGAAAAATATGAAACGATTGAATATACATTGTTTCATTCATGATTATTGGGTTCACAATAATAAACTTGAAATTCATGTTTTTACAGAATGGTGTAAACTAAGAGGACACAAATTAACTTTTTCGTTTACTCAAGAAGGAGAAAAATTGCCGAGCATTAAGAACATAGACTGGATAATTGTCTTAGGTTGTTATAGTACGTTAATTGATTATGATAGAGAATATTGGATAAAAACAGAATATGATTTTGTCTGTAATACTATCAATAATCATAAAATTGTCATGGGAATATGCTTTGGAGCTCAGATGATAGCTAATATTATGGGCGCCAGAGTATATAAAAATACAGAGAAAGAATTTGGATGGCACAAATTATTTGTCACCGAAGAAGCCAAAAATAATAATATTTTTAACTTTCTCCCGCAACAATTAGACGTTGTTTTGTTACATAATGATACTTTTGACTTACCAAGTAACGCAATTAGAATCGGAAGCACTGAAGCATGTTTAAATCAAGGATTTATTGTAGATACTAAAATTGTCGCACTGCAATTTCATTTAGAACAATTATCTGATAACATAGGAACAGAGGATATGCCCGGAAATGAAACAGGAAAATATATACAGAGTTTAGAATATATTAAATCGCAATACGAAAAATTTAATAGTTCTAATATCTTAATGTACAAACTATTAGATAATTTAGAGTTTTATAATACATAAAATACTCGTATCCACTCAAAAGAGCGTGGTAATTTATCTGAACCGCTAAGATGCAAGTTCTTAAAACATTTCACTTTGCGTCTTTGTGTCTTTGCGGTAATTCCCTATTTTGCCACGCCTTTTTGAGTGGATGCGAATACTCCATCATACTAAATTATCCACTAATTTTAATCTATAGAGATTGTCAAAGTCAGAAACAGCAACAAGAAAAATTGGAAATGATTAAAGAAATGATAAGTGATGGAATGTCAGATAATCAAATTTCCAAACTAACAAAGGTTGATATTGCAGAAATTCAGAAAATACGGCACGAGTTGAAAAATAACGAAATATAAGAAAAGATATGAGTGTATAACAAATTAGGGGAATAAATTTAGTAAATAATTTATTGAAAATAAGGTTTCTTTCTTAAAATCTATCTTTTGTTCCAACTTCCAGTAGAAAATGGAACGCTTACGACTTTTAAACCTTATTTAACTATTTGATTATAAATTATATATATTTCCCATAATTTGTTATACACTCAAATGGTTTACAAATACTTGACCTCGGAGACTATCGCTTTTTTTTGTCGCGTTTTCTCACTGTCGTATTAAGATTATTATTTTCAAAATTGTTACAAGTATAAAATAAATTTATTTATTATGTTTATTTATTCTACATTTTTTTGGTAGTGTAAATTTTTAAGTGATAAATTTTTTGAACCATATAAGGCATATAAGAACATATAAGGTTTATAAGTATTATCACTGGAAAAATTACAGTTCCAATTATATCCTATTTTGATATCCAGGTCAAAAGACCAATTAAGCATAAAAATAAATCTATTAAATTCCATAGAAAGAAAAATAAAATTTATTTTGGCGCCTTTGTATCCGGTATTTTTAAATCGCATTCGTCCCTCCATATTCTCGGAGCCCTGTCCAAACATTTCTGCATCCGAGATGTCAAACTCGTCTATAAAATAATTCAGTTTGACATAACTACATCCTATGGATGCCACTTTATCCGTAAAATTACATTTCCAACTTTGTCCTTGCAAATACGGACTTATACAAAAAACAAAAAACAAAACTATTTTATTGATTTTCATGTTATTATAATATTTTTAATATTAGTAAAAATAAGTTTTTTTTTATTTATAACAAAATTTATTACAATATTATAAATTCTTAAAAACATTTTTTTATTTTTACAAAATATTTTTCTTTAGCTAACAATATAAACTAAAAATAAAATGATAAATCTATCTACAAATTATGTGGGATTAAAATTGAAAAACCCTATCATCGTGAGCAGCTCGGGACTAACCAACACTGCCGAAAAAATTAAAAAAATAGAAGACTGTGGAGCAGGTGCAGTTGTCTTAAAATCTTTGTTTGAAGAACAAATACGTTATGAAACAAGTAAGCTGCTTAGCTATAATGATTATCCCGAAGCGGAGGCATATATAACTAATTATGCCAAAAATAATTCTATCAGCGAATACCTCAAAGTGATAGAAGATACGAAAAAAATAGTTAAAATACCTGTTTTTGCAAGTATCAATTGTGCTACCACAGATGAATGGATAAACTTTGCCAAGCAAATAGAAAGTTCTGGCGCCGACGGATTAGAATTAAATATTCATATCTTGACACTTGATAAAGCGATGGACTCCAATACTTTAGAGCAAAAATATTTTAGCATCGTCTCCGCTGTCCGAAAATTGATAAAAATACCTATTGTAGTGAAAATAGGTTACAATTTTAGTAATATCCTCTACTTCACCGAGCAATTATATGCCAACGGCGCAAATGCCGTAGTTTTGTTCAATCGTTTTTACGAGCCGGACATAGATATAGAAAACTTTAAATTAACTTCGGCAGATGTATTTAGTACGCACTTAGATATACGAAATGCTCTTAGGTGGATAGCAATTTTATCTTCCAAAACAAAAAATATTGAGATATCGGCATCTACGGGGGTACATGAAGGAAAATCTGCCCTAAAAATGCTGCTCGCAGGAGCAAATACCGTGCAAATATGTTCTACATTGTACAGAAACGGAATAGAACATATCTCTTCTATATTAGAATTTATGACCGAGTATATTTATCGCAAAGGTTTTGAATCCGTAGACGCAATACGGGGAAAGATGAGCTACATTAATGTTAAAGACTCGGCAGTTTATGAAAGGTCCCAATTTATGAAATATTTTTCAAGCATGGAATAAATATGGCTACAAATTTAAAAAATCTATCAGACTACAAGAAAACTGCAATCAAGGATATAGAATATTTGAATATTGCAATAGTGGTAGCACAATGGAACACCTCTATTACTGATGCACTTTACGAAGCTGCACATAAGACCCTCATAGATAACGGAATAAAAGAAAATAATATTTCAAAATATGAAGTACCAGGAACTTTTGAACTTACTTACGGTGCCGCATTTTTATTTAACAGAAGACGTTTTGATGCGATTATAGTATTAGGATGTGTCATAAAAGGCGAGACACCGCATTTTGATTATATATGCCAAGGAGTAGCAAATGGTATAACGCAGATTAATAGTCAAGGCACTACTCCCGTTATTTTTGGAGTTCTTACAACAAACAGCTTAGAACAAGCACAAGACAGAGCCGGAGGAAAGCATGGTAACAAAGGAGTAGAAGCAGCAGACTCGGCACTAAAAATGATAGGCTTTGTAAAACAATTGTAGAAAGTTTGTAACTATTTAGCAACGTAGTTGCTTAATCTTTGTAGAAAAGAAAAGAAAAGTAATATTAATTCCACCATATAAGGCATATAAGGACATATAAGAAATTTATATGTCCTTATATGCCTTATGGTTTATTTTTTGTAACTATTTAGCAACGTAGCTGCTTAATCTTTGTAGAAAATAGTAACACCCACACTACATAGGTGTTTGCCACATTGTTACAAAAATTTCGGTGCTACGCATCTTTTGTTTTTTCGTTATTTTTTTCTACAAAGATGACGCAACTACGTTGCTAAATAGTTACAAATAAACTTTTTACGTTAGATTTTGTGAGGACACATTAACCTTAATTTATTTTTATCGGGAGTCTGCGAGCTCTACTAATAGTTTATTTTCTTCAAATTTCTTATTTTCAAAAGCTTTCAATATTTCTTTCTCGTATTTTCTATCTACTTCGAAGAAAGAGAACTTTTTTAGTATGTCAATTTTCCCTATTTCTATGTTTTTGTTTAGTGCATTCTTATTGATGATGTCTAATAGTTTTCCCGGATTAATATTGTTCTTAGAACCGAGATTGATATAAAATCTGGCATAATCTATATTGGCTATTCTCGGCACTTTTTTAGTATCTCGGTCTCTATTATCTCGGTCT
>DYQJ01000066.1:0-13164 GCA_020719345.1 Draconibacterium orientale
ATATCTTAATACGTGAATATTGTAACAATGATTCTATTGCAAGTATAACTCTACCTAAATTAATAATTCCGTTGGAAGCAATATTCAATGCCCGCAAAACAAGTAATTTCCATTTTGGAAAATACGAAAAAGCCATTAAAGAAAAAGATGAAATTATTAAAAAAGATAAAGAGTTATTGAAAGAAAAAGATGATATATTGAAAGAAAAAGATGATATATTGAAAGAAAAAGAAAAAATAATTAAAAAAGATAAAAAACTATTGAAAGAACAGGAAAAGTTGATTGCCGAATTATTGAAAAAAATAAATTTGAAATAGCAATTCAAATTTACAATAATCTATTTTGCATTTTGTAGTGTTCCTATTTGTTTGCCAAAGTTCTATCAAAATACACATTGTTATCTACAAATAAATTATACAATTAATTTTGTATAGGTGATTAGTTAATTTGAAAATTACATACAAAAATGAAAAAAATATTTTTTAGCGTCATATTTAGTTTATTAATGACGTATAGTTATGGTACTTATATTTTAATTCCGATGGACGATGAACAGGTGGATCATTTAAAATCTTATGGAGTTACTTTTTGGGTATTGCAAAACGGTTTAGAAGCAAGCTGGCTGCTCAACTATCGTGGTGGCAGCTTTATAATGGAGTATAGTCCGGCGATAGAAGAAGAATGTATTATTCGCGGAATAAGTTACGAAGTGATAGCCGATGCAAAAGCAAATTCTATTTTCTCTGAAATAGCCGAACCATCAGTTAATATGGATCGTGTGAAATTAGAAAAAGCTCCGAAGGTGGCAGTTTATGCTCCCAAAACATATCTGCCCTGGGATGATGCTGTGATGCTGGTACTTACGTATGCCGAGATTCCGTATGATGTGATTTATGACGAAGAAGTGATAAACGGAGAACTATCTAATTACGACTGGTTGCATCTGCATCACGAAGACTTTACGGGACAATACGGAAAATTTTATGGTAGCTACCGCAATGCTACATGGTACAAGAACGAGCAAGCCGAAGCCGAATCAGAAGCGTTACGACTCGGTTTTTCTAAGGTCTCATTATTAAAACTTCACGTAGCGAAGACTATTAAACAGTATGTTTCCGCCGGCGGATTTCTTTTTGCCATGTGTTCGGCAACCGACTCTTTTGACATAGCACTTTCTTCAGAAAACACTGATATTTGCGAAAGTATGTTTGATGGAGATGCCTCTGACCCTTCGTGCCAAGAAAAATTGGTTTTTGAAAATACTTTTGCTTTTGAAAATTTCACGTTAGAAAAAAGTCCTTATGTTTATGAATACTCGGATATAGATGTCACGAGATCTCGTAGCATCTCCGAACAAGACGACTTTTTTACGCTTTTTGATTTCTCGGCTAAATGGGATCCTGTTCCTACAATGTTGTGCCAAAATCATACACAAATAGTAAACGGATTCATGGGACAAACTACCGCTTTTAACACCGAACTCATAAAAGCCAAAGTTTTAATACTTGGTGAAAACAAAAATCTTAAAGAAGCTCGTTATATTCACTCTGAATTTGGTAACGGCACCTGGACATATTACGGCGGACACGACCCGGAAGACTATCGTCATCTCGTAGGAGACCCCGAAACAGAATTGAAACTATATCCTAACTCGCCCGGATATCGCTTGATACTCAACAACGTACTCTTTCCTGCTGCTAAGAAGAAAAAGATGAAGACATAAAAAAGATAAAGTATAAAAATAATGGCATGTTTCATTTATTAGTTTACACTTCTTTGCGAAACTTTGCGTTTTTACCTTTGCGAGACTCTGCGTGAAACATTTGATTATCAGTTTCTCGCAGAGTTTCGCAAAGAAAAAAGTGTCAACTACTTTTAAGCATTTATGAAAGATGCCAAAATAATTTATAAATATGAAAATTTTCACAATAGACAAAACGAATATTGATTCTGAACATATTTGTTGTGCAATAGGAAATGACAAAATTAACCAAAACAGAGCCAGAACAAAAAAAGAGTGGCTAAAAGATAGATTTGACGAAGGATTAATTTTCAAACGATTAGACCAACGCGGAAAAATATTTATAGAGTATTTACCTATAGAAAAGGTTTGGAAACCAATTGTCGGCAAGAACTATTTCTTCATAAATTGTCTCTGGGTCTCAGGACAGTTTAAAGGACAGGGTTGGTCAAAACAGTTACTTGACGAATGTATTTATGACGCCAAATCAGCTAAAAAAGATGGAATAGCAGTTGTAAGTAGTAACAAAGTTAAGCCATTTTTGACGGATAAGAATTTTTACCTCAAACATGGTTTCAACTTAGTTGATACGGCATCACCTTATTTTGAATTACTTGCGCTAAAACTAAACGAAAATTCTGAAAATCCCCAATTTACCGATTTAGCAAAAAAAGGCGAATGTACTAATAAAACAGGATTTACTTTTTATTTTTCTAATCAATGTCCATTTATGGAAGAATATGTTTATTTACTATCCGAAGTTCTGACAACGAGGAATATAGCGTTCAAAATAAATAAGATAGCTAATTATACAGAAGCACAATCACAAGGAAGTCCATTTGGAACACTTGGAATTTATTACAAAGGGAAATTTGTAACCCACGAACTAATGCCGGAAAAGAAATTTACTAAGTTTATTGATGATTTAATTAACAATACTTTATAAATAAATCTAAATATCACGAATGCACAATCTGTTTTTTAAAGAGCAACTCCTAAGGAGTTGCTAAAATTTGAGATATGTTAATTACGAAATTTTTAAATCCTTACCTATATCTTTACGGAAATATTTATTATCAAAGCTTATTTTGGAAATACTTTTAATAGAATTACTTACCGCTTCGTCCATGTCTTCTGCCAATGATGTTACGGCTAATACTCTTCCTCCGTTGCTTAGTATTTCTGCATCTACTCGTTTTGTAGCTGCGTGAAAAACTATGGAAGAGTCAATTTGTTCCAGTCCAATTATTTTTTTATCTTTCTCGTATTCTTGCGGATACCCTTTTGATACGAGAACTACGGTAGCTGCTTTTTCGTCACTGATAGAAATATTTGTGTAACCGAGTTTTTGCTGTGCTGTAGATAGTAGCAGCTCTATCATGTCATTATTTATTCGTGGTATAACAACTTGAGTTTCAGGGTCTCCCATTCTAACGTTGTATTCAATGACATAAGGATTAGAATTAACATTAATAAGTCCAAAGAAAATAAATCCTGTATAATTAATATTTTCTTTAATAAGTCCGTTTATAGTAGGTTTAATAATTCGGTCTTCTACTTTCCGTTTGAAGTCATTGTTTACAAATGGCACCGGCGAAACTGCTCCCATCCCTCCGGTGTTAAGTCCGGTATCCCCCTCTCCTACTCTTTTATAATCTTTAGCTTCGGGCAATATAACATAATCTTTACTGTCCGTTAAAACAAAATAGGAACATTCTATGCCTTTTAAAAATTCTTCTATCACCACTTTTTTACTTGCTTGTCCAAATTTTCCGTTGAGCATTTGTTCTAAAGTTATTTTAGCAGCGGTGAGTTTATTTTCTATAATTACTCCTTTTCCTGCAGCAAGTCCGTCTGCTTTAAGGACATACGGCGGTGACATAGTGTCGAGAAAATGAAACGCTTGTTCCATCGTTTCTTTAGTAAAGCTCTGATATTTAGCGGTAGGAATATTATATTTGAACATAAATTCTTTGGCAAAATCTTTACTACCTTCTAATTGTGCTGCCTTTTTAGAAGGCGCGATGATTTTAATATTTTTAAGTGTTTCGTCTTCTTTAAAGAAGTCGTATATTCCGTTGACCAGTGGCTCTTCGGGTCCTACTACGACCAACTCAATTTTATATTTACACACCGCATTCTTAACTTGTTCAAAATCATTAATATTAATATTAATATTAATATTTGTAGCTATTTGCTCAGTACCTGCATTTCCGGGTGCGACAAACAGTTTACGCAGACGTGGACTCTGCTTAATTTTCCATGCTAAGCAATGTTCTCTGCCTCCTGCTCCTAAAATCAAAACATTCATATATTATAATATTTAATTAGTTATCATACAACTTCTGCAACAACAAAAGTACTACCTCCAACAAATATCATATCTGTTTCTTTGGCATTTTTTTTAGCATCTTCATACGCCTCTTTAACATTCTCATAGGTTTTGCCTTGTAAATTATACTCTTGCGCTTTTTGTTGCAACATTTTCTCATCTAATGCTCGCGGAATGCTTGGCTTAGTGAAATAATACTCCGCTGTTTTAGGTAGCTGTTTCAATATTTTATGAACATCTTTATCACTAACTGTTCCTAAAATAAAATGCAATTTATCAAATTTATGCGTATTAATTTGTGCGACAACAAACTCTATACCTGTTTCGTTATGCCCTGTGTCACAAATTGTTAATGGTTTGTTATTTAATATTTGCCAGCGTCCTTGCAGTCCGGTGTTGACAGTTACATTTGCAAATCCCTCGTAAATGTTGTCGTTGGTAATATTAATATTTTTTGTTTGTATAACCTCGATTGTTTGCAAAGTCGTGCAAAGGTTATGTTTTTGATATTCGCCGAGCAAATCGTGTTTTAAATTTGGGAAAATTAGTTCTCCATTCTTGAAGACATTAAAGCTCTTTCTATGGTCAGCCGTTTCAAAAGTATCATTTACCGAATAGACAAGATTAGCAATAAATATAGGTGCGTTCATCTCATTGGCTTTATTATAAAAAACTTGCGATGTTCGTGACGAGGACTCTCCTATTACTATAGGTGTATCTTTTTTAATAATTCCGGCTTTTTCTTCGGCTATTTTTTCAAGAGTATCTCCGAGAAATTGAGTATGGTCGTAGCTTATGTTTGTAATAACCGAGACTATTGGTTTAATAATATTTGTCGAGTCCAGGCGTCCTCCCATTCCCACCTCTACTACTGCAATGTCCACTGACTCTAATGCAAAATATTCAAAAGCGAGTGCCATGCTAAGTTCAAAAAAAGATGGTTTGAGTTGGTCAATAAATCTCTTGTTGGTATTAACAAAGTCGCACACAAATTTCTCTTTAATCATTTTACCATTTATGCGGATTCTCTCGCGATAGTCTTTCAAGTGCGGGGACGTGTAAAGTCCTGTTTTATAACCTGCCGCCTGCAATACTGCGGCTAATGTGTGCGAAACCGACCCTTTTCCATTCGTTCCTGCAACATGTATGGTTTTAAATTTGCGGTGTGGATGTCCAAAATAATTGTCTAACGCTATGGTATTATCTAAATTATTTTTATAAGCTGCCGGTCCTATCCGCTGATACATAGGCAAATGACTAAATAAATATTCTAATGTTTCTTTATAATTCATATCTATTTTTTTGGATTAAGATAAATATTGTTTTACTATTTTTGGCAATACGTCTATCATCACTGCATAATTAGGATTGTTAATATCATATACTAACATTTCTTCGGCTTCATCTTCTAATGGTCTCGTTATATGAGTACGAGCAATTACCTCGTATTGTTTACCGTCATTGGCAGTGAACTTAAAAGTAAATTTATAAACACTACGTCTATTTATTTGAGTATTTGTAACTTGTTTATCTATTAATATTCCTGTGGTTAGTTGTCCGTATTTGAGTAAATATATGGCTTTAAACGCCTTAGCAAACTGCAGTCCCGCCATTATTCCGCCTATCAAAATAAATGGCAAAATAAAAAGGAGTACCCAAAAATCAAAGACACTTCTGCGAGCATTTTCTATTTTAGCTATTTCGGGATTGTCTTCAAAATAGATTATATCTACTATTTGTCCTTTATTATATTGTTTTCCTGATGTATAACAGTTTGAATTATAATCTTTTCCGTTGATATTGAACTTAAATTTGTATTCATAAATAATATTTCGGTTCTCTGAGGCACCCGTCATTTCCACACTCGTGACCGTAGCTTTTGTTCGCGGAGAATCATCAGAAAATCGGTAATCTTGAAAATTCACTTGCGAGGCGAATCCTATAAAGACCAGCAGTCCCATTCCGCCAAATGCAAGTCCTAATAACATAAGCGTATTTTTAAATATCACTTTCAGTTTGACAGACAAAGGGATATTTCTGGCTATTTGTGTATTATAGACATGATTTTTTCGTTTGAGTTCTTTATATTCAGACATAGTCAATTTGCAATTATCAAAATTAGTCAATTAGTTTAAAATGAACTTATAATCATCAATAACTTTTTTCTTAGATGTTTCGGAAAATATAGAAATAAAATATGTGCCTTGTTTTAAAGTAAGGTTTTCAAATATTTTTTCTTCAAATTTAAGTTCTTCTTTTGTTATTTCATGATTATATACTAATTTATCAGTCATTATATCACTTTTTAGTTCAATAATAAGTTTATGAGCTTTTATTGTATCAAAAAATATCTGTCTGTTTATATCAAAGCTAAGATATATTTCATTAATATCATCGGCGAAGTCATCGTTTTGGTCAAGATAAAACTTGATGGTATCTTTTTGTCGCAATATTTTTCCTGGTACGTGTTTCTTTATTATTGCAAAATAGTATATTACCTGACTATAAATAGGCGGTATCTCCTTCTTTATAGTTTTAATATTTTTATTAAGCAATTCTATATCAGCACGCAGCTCGTTTTTTTCGCGTTTGAGAGTTTCTATTTGTTGATGTTCGGATACATAATTTTTATTATCTATTATCAGGTCAATTTGCTTAGATAGGTCGAAGATACTGTCCGATTTTTGTGCGATAAGAAATTGTATTTCTTGCAGTTTCGCAACGAGCAAAATATTTTTATCTCGTTCTGAGGCAAGTTGTTTTTCCAATTCTGTTTTTTCTGTCTCAAGACGTTCTATTGTTTTATTTTTTTCTGCGAGAACGTTGTTCAAATAATCATCTGACCCTGTATATTCTAAGAGCTGTTTTTGTAATTTCTGCATCTGTAACACAATATTAGTTTTTTCTGTCGTCGCATTGTCTAATTCTTTCTTGGTATCTTTCAACGATTTCTCTATGAGTACGAGCTGCGAATTTAACGAGTAGTTCGTTTCTTCAGCTTTCTCGTACTCAGTTTTTATGAGTTTAAACTCTTCATCTAAAATATTGTACTCGTCTTTCAAATCAGATAGCGCAACATCTCTCATATTAATTAAACTATCCTTAATCAAAATTTCCTCGTTATGAGCTACTGTTCTCCCGCCCAAAAAAGCAATCAAAATGGCTAAAATCAAAGCAGATAAAATAATAATGTGTTGTCGTTTCATTTATTTAACTCTTTATTTCCTGACGTATAATTAAAAATAAACAAGATAATAGGAAATGAAATAGCAAACAAAGATAATGAAGAAATGACCATTTTCACTATCGGAGCGCTATAATCTATCAGCGGCACTATCTTACTTGATAAGGCGAAGATAAGTATCCCTACTAAAATTGAGTAAATGTAATAAATATTTTTTTCAATAGAGCTAAAAAAGACATATTTTTTTGGATTTTTTATTATAGCCAGAACTTCCTTAATATTTTCATATCTTAGGTTCATGTCATTTTTAGTTGATTTGTCTATTACGCTGTACATTTCCGGCATGACACTATCTTTAACCAATGTGATGTCTTTTGTCTGATTAGTAAGCATTTCCGTTAAAATTATTCCGAAAGAATACATGTCTGCGCGGTGGTCTGACTTTGTAGCTGTTCCTTTTAACTCCGGGGCAGAATAGTCGGCGGTACCTATATAATTTTGACGATTATCAATAGAATCTGATACTGCGAGTCCGAAGTCAATAATTTTTACTTTCTTATCGTACTTAGTAATAATAATATTTTCGGGCTTGAGGTCGCGGTGAAAAATATTATTTTTGTGCATATAAGCGAGTGCCTTCAATATAGAGATAGAAATCTCGCGCACCATCTTAGTAGTGAGTTTTTTGCTGTCTATTAATTCACGAAGCGTGTTTCCTTTAATGTATTCCATGCAAAAATATTGTCCATACTCGTCTCTTCCTTTTTCAATGATTTTAACAATATTTTGATGGTCTAACTTAATGCCTATTTGGTACTCTTTCAAAAAAATATCTTGAGATACTTTATCATCTTTGAACTCTGGTTTCAAACGTTTCAACATCACATATTGCTGATGATATCTGCTGTCCTGATTTACAAGACGCGCCTTCTGCACTATTCCCATCGCTCCTTCTATCTTCACAGTGTTGTCCAAAATAAATTTAGTAATATTAACCTCACGAGTTATCTCTAACCTATTTTTTACCGCATCATTCGGTACCTCCATCTTTTCTTCTTCTTTCAAAAAACCGCCACCTTTTAAAGTACTTTGAAAATCAAACCCGGAAACTTTGTTAATTTTGAATTTAGCGGTCAAAATCTTCTCTATGTTCAGTTTCTCGTCTTCCCGCAAAATGCGATTTAACTTCTTTGATGAACTGATAATGTCCTCTAACTCGTTGCTATACAAAAACCCCTTTTTTGTGTAGTCTTCTATCTTGTCTAAGACTTTTGTTTTTTGTAACATAATAATAATTTTTTATGAATAATTTTTATGTAATTTTTTACGTACTATTTTACAGATATTCTTTTATTAAAATCGCTGTATATTTTTTTATAATATCATACTATTTTGGTATAATATTTGCAACTAATAACTCTACGACTTTTTTTTATGCAAAGATAAAATATTATAATTAAATATCCAAAAAAATACGTAAAAATTTATTCTTTTTTTAAGAAAATTTACGTGTTAATTATATTTTACAAATTGTAATATGTTATGTTACTTATATACAAAAAAATATTTTATTTTTTTAATAAGAAATAAAAAAGATATAATATTATATACAAAAAAAAGTTACATATACTTTACATTTTTAGTATTTTTATATAAAAAAATATTATTCTATACGATTAAATAAATATTCTATTTTAAAAATATTTTGCTTTACTTCTTTCCACGTATTTATTTCTGAGATTAATACGGCGATGCATGCGGTTTGAAAAGAGATGAATATTTTTTCATTGCACAGCAAATAAGTAAGATTTTCCCATGTAGGATTGTGTCCTACAATCATAAGAGTTTTGATTTCATCACTGGTTTTCGCTATTCTGGCGATTATTCCATTTTCTGTTCCGTTATAAAATTCATTACAAATATCTATCTTCTGCGAATAGCCCAAGTTTTTGGCAAACAATTGTGCGGTGGAGTAAGCACGGTTTGCAGGCGAGGACATGATTAGGTCGGGCATTAATTTTACTTTCTTAAATTCTATCCCTTTTTTTAAAGCCGAGTCTGTGCCAAAGTCATTTAAAGGACGGTCTATATCATCTACTTCGTAGCTCCAGTCCGATTTTGCGTGACGCATAATTATTAAAGTCTTCATGTTGTAGAATATTTTAGTTTAAATTATAACGCAAATTTAAGACAAAAAATATTCTACAAGACGCAGATTTTAATTTATTATTGTTTTATCTTCTACTCGCAGTGCTAATGTAATGTTTACTATGATAAATTATTACCCCAATCATAGCTATTCTGACCAATGCCGAAACAAATTCTTGATTATAAAGATTATATAAGATAGCTATTATTTGTAATACAATATATGACCATGCTGCCCATTTTCGCATCTTCCACAAACCAACAAAAGTAACTATACTCGCCAAAAGTATTATCACATAAGACAAAAGAAATACCCCTTTTAAAGTTTGCGTTAGAAAATTGATGAGAGCAGAAATATCTAAACTTAGCAACACTAAGAGAATTGATAGCAACAACACTGTTGAGAAGATAGCCCCAAAAATACAAATAAACGTAATTATTGGAGGACGTTTACCTGGTTCAATAACTTGATGTTCACGATTTTCATTAACCGATTCTATCTCTTCTTCCTCCTCATAATTTGGCTCTTTTATTATTACTTCAAGATTTGTATCTACTAAATTTCGTTCTTGCGACACCGCGATAATGGCTTCTTTTGCCTCTGCTTGATATTCATTTCTTAAACCAAACGCCTTTAGCAATTCCTCATCTGAGAGATTATTTATTCTATCATAATATACATTATTTTTTAAATTGCTCATATTCAACTATTTTTTATTAGATTATAATATTTTTTGTCAATTAAAAGACAAAGTAAATAAAGAATAATTGTTATTCCAAAACATATTTTCTTTTTTTTGCATTTTTTTTATAAAAAACTAATAAAATAGTTGTATAACTAAAAAATTAGTTATATCTTTGCAAAAAAATAAAACAGAATAATTATGTTAGAATTAACCAAGGCAGAGAGACAAGTGATGCAAGTTTTATGGACACTGAAAAGCGCATTTGTAAAAGATATTGTAGAGAAATTTGGCGAGCCAAAGCCGGCATATAATACAGTTTCTACAATCATACGAATTTTGGAGAAGAAAGAATTTGTGGGACATAAAAGTTATGGGAAGACCTATGAATATTATCCGTTAATCAGTAAAGAAGAATATACGAAGACCTTTTTAAATAGTTTTATCAAAAATTATTTTGGAAATTCGTTTAAAAAAATGGTTGCTTTCTTTTCTAAAGAGGAAGATTTAGAAATCCATGAGTTAGAAGATTTAAAAAATATGATGGACGACATTATTAAAACAAAAAACGAGTCAAATTGATATGGAAACATTTATAATATATTTATTTAAAGTAAGCGTAGCGCAAGCAATGTTTTATATGGTGTGGCATTTATTCATGCGAAATGAGACTTATTACAAAATAAATAGAATTTATTTCGTCTTCACACTTCTGTTAGCGTTCATAATTCCCGCTTTAGATTTTTCGTTGACCGAAAAGGCAGAGATTAATTTGAATATCTTGTTAGAAGCCGTAGAAATATCAAACCAAAAATTAGATGAATCCGTTAAGTCGTTTTTTAGATGGAATTTAATCTTTTATTATGTCTATTTCATCGGAGTGACAATTTTTTCTTTTCGCTTTATTATCAGACTGCTGTCAGTTTATAAGTTGATATTATTTAATAAATCTTCCGATTATCAGGGTTTTAAAATAATAAGAGTAGGAAGTAATTTATCCGTTTTTTCCTTCTTCAATTATATTTTTGTGCCGCATGAGTTTAATTTTTGTGCCGATAATCAAAAAATATTGACCCACGAAGGCGTGCATGTACGACAATTGCATTCTATAGATGTTCTGCTAATAGAAATGACAATAATTTTACTATGGTTTAATCCACTAATATATATATTACAAAAATCACTTAAAGAAAATCATGAGTATTTAGCCGATTTCGGAGTTTTAGAGCAGGGCTTTGAACCGACTAAATATAAGCTGCTCTTGCTTGAATATACGATTGGTGTGCAGTATGGTTTCGCCAATAATTTCAATAAATCTTTAATTTTAAAACGTTTAGTTATGATGGACAAAATGAAGTCAAAATGGAAGGCAAAATTAAAACTTTTATTTGTTTTGCCGGTGTTTATGTTATTGGTACTATTTTTTGCTTGTTCACAAAATAATGTGGTAAATCAAGCCGACGAAAAAACCGAACTAAAAACAGTAGATAATGCAGATTCTATTTATAGTGAGGTAGAGGTGATGCCAGAGTACCCAGGCGGAGAAGAAGCGCTGCGAAATTTTATTGCAGAGCAAGTAAAATATCCGGAAACAGCTAAGAAAGAAGGAATAGAAGGGAAGGTTTTTGTTAGCTTTGTAATAAACAGCACCGGAAAAGTAGAAGACGTAAAAATAGCAAAAGGAGTAGCGCCAGCATTAGATGAAGAAGCCATACGAGTTATTAATTTGTTGTCAGTATGGACTCCGGCTAAGCATAAAGGAAAAAATGTCAGCATAGCATTTACTATTCCTATAGCTTTTAAATTGGACTCCAAATCTGAAAATCCAAAAAAATAAGGAGAACTCTTTTTTACTTTTCCAAAGTTCCGGAGCTTTGGAAAAGTTAAAATCAGATATACTCAAAACGGGTATAATTTTAACTTTTATTCTTATGTAATTATTTAGTAATTAAAACTTGGCAAGTTGCAGTTTATAGTATAAAAACTATTTAGAAGAGCCGTTCTTCTGCATTTTTTATTATCTTGGAGATAGACCAATATCCGCGATGATATTTTTCCGTTAATTTGTCAATAATATTTTTTTTTGTCATATTTAATGTTAGATAACTTTTATAGTCGCTAATTATGGCGTCTGTTTCTTGTGTGGTTAATTTTTTACCTTTATTGGTGAGCTGATTTTCGGGTATTGTTCTTTGTTCTACAAGTAGTTCTCCTTTTGTAACATTTTGTATTTCATTGATTTGATATTGAAATGCGTTATTATTTATTTCAAATCCGCATGCATTACGTCCTAATGCGATAGCAACTTTTGCGGTAGAAAAGCTGCCAAGAAAGAAGTCGCAGACCATATCTTCGGGTAGCGACGAATATAATATCATCTTTGTTAATAAGCTTTTTGGCAGTTCGTTTTTATTTTTTATTTGTCCGGGTTTGTATTCTTTGTTAATATACCAGACGTCTTCGCGGTCTTGATAGTTTAATGAGCCACCGGTTTCAGATTTTTCGGAGTCCGAGAAGAATGCATAGGTGTTGAAAGTCATCTCTTTTCCCTGTTTCACATAGTATAAAATGTGATAGTGTGATGAAATATATTTTTTACTTGTATATACGCCGAAGTTATACTTCCATATTAAATGATTTCTTTCTACTAATTTCGTATCTGCAAGTGCATTAAGAATGTGTCTTAAATTTGTATATCCGGAGATGATATAAATACTTGCTCCGGGTCGCAGGACTCGTTCGGCTTCTGCTATCCATTTTTTTGTAAACTCTGGATATTCGTTGCTGCTAATTTCCACGTATCCGTCTAATACTTTTTCTTCGTCTCGGTTGTAGTGTTTATCTAATTTGTCTCCTTCTATTCCGTATGGGGGGTCGCAAATCATTAAATCTATTGAATTGTCGGGCAAATATTTTTTTGCGCCTGTTATACAATCTTCATTATAAAAAACAAAATCTTTGTCTGTCATGTTTGATGTTTATATTTCAAATTTTCAGTTTATAAAAAAAGCTCCAAAATATATTAATATTTTGGAGCTAATTTTAACTTTTATTCTTACGTAATTGTTTAATAATT
>DYQJ01000066.1:13264-16818 GCA_020719345.1 Draconibacterium orientale
ACTTTTATTCTTACGTAATTGTTTAATAATTTAAAACTTTGGCAAAGTTGAGTTTTATAATATAAAACAATATCAAGTGTGGAGTATATCGGACTCGAACCGATCACCTTTAGACTGCCAGTCTAACGCTCTAGCCAGATGAGCTAATACCCCCGCCGTAAGCTGTGAAAAAGATTATTTTTATTTTGCACAAAGGTAAAAGTTTTTTTGTAAGAAAAAAATTTTTTTCACTTTTTTTTCAAAAAAAATTAAAATTCTATGATAATTCCTATCGTTGGTAATAAAAGTCCTGAGTCGCTGTCTACTGATTTTAGTACGTATTCGGTATTGTTGTTTTGCAGCTTGTAAGAGCCGTCAGGATTTGTTTCTCTAATCAAATAGTCGGGCTGGTCTGCGGCAAAATTATAGGCATTTTGAATGTCTAAATAAGTCATGAGTGACCATTTTTTAAAGAAGAATTTTTTGTCCACACGAATATCTAATTGGTGAAAATTATTCAAGCGAAGGGCATTGATTTGATTGACATCATAATAAGGTCGTCCTTGTATGTCCCACGCTATTCGGTTTGCCGATAAATCCATGTCGTAAGGAGTATAAGGTAAGCCGCTGACAAATCGCCATTTAGCTCCTATTTGCCAATTATATTTCAAGTTCTGACTTGCGGTGAAAGATATAATATGTCGCGAGTCCCATGTTGTAGGTACATCGTTTTGATTTTTATCTTCAAAAGTGCTGTTTACCAGCGTATAAGACAAAATCATATTAAATTTATTAGTCAATTTTATGCGGTTCATAAATTCCATTCCATAAGCTTTTCCTTTTCCTGTAGATATTACGGCTTCGTCTCCTATTACTCCATCTTCAGTTCCTTTTATTGCCAAACTAATAGAATCTTTTAAAGAAAACGGATATTTAGAATAAAATTTAGTAAAACCTTCTACCGTAAAAATGATTTTATCCGAGTAGTCGTATTGAAATCCTGCTATTATTTGGTCTGATTGAATATATTTTAGATTGTTTTCTTTATTAATTAAGACACCGTCTTTGTCTTTATATCCTAATGTTGTGTAAGCCGGCAGCTGATAGTAACGTCCAGAGTTACAATTAAAAGATAGCTTAGGTGTTATCATAAAATTAGCTGATAAACGTGGCGAAATTTGTTCCAACATATTGCTCATGCTTTTGGAATAATTATTGGCATCGGCTCGTAGTCCGGCGGATAGTGTTAGACGATTGTTTAAAAATTGTTTACTCATTTGAATAGAAGCTCCCCATTTAAACATGTATAAATCAGTGAAATAGTTGATATTTGTGAGAGCATTGTTATAAAAGATGAGCCGTTTTGTGTCGTTGTTGTATTTATCATACTCGGTGTTGATAGAGCTAATTATTTTGTAACCTGCTTTGTAATAAGTTTGTTCCATACGAAGCTTGTTTTCTATTTCTTGTGATTTGTAGTCTAATATTTTCATCTGACTTTTATCATTATTAAAATATTTATAGGAGGAGTTGTTTAACATATTTCTACTAATAACGACTGTTTGATAACTGTTTTTGCGAAAATGTTTATAAACTGCTCCAATGGCATAGCTCCATTGTTCGTTTACGGGAAGGAAGTCGAGTATATATTTTTGTTCTTCAGTAGGTTCTTCTATACCGAGATTTAAAGCGAACTCGTCAAGTGCGCCGAGAGATATAATTCTTAACTCGTTGTTTTTGTTAAGCTTAGTTTTTATTTTCAATTGATAATCAGTGAACGTAGGTAAAAACGGCAATCCTATGGCGTCAAATAGAAATTGCAAATACGAACGGCGAACAGATAATATATAGCTTGTGTTTTCTCCTATTGGTCCGTCTGCTGTGACAGCAACTTCTGATGCTCCGAGACTTGCTCGCATTTTCAATTTCTCTTTATTTCCTTCGGTGAGTTTAAGTTCAAATAGTCCACTTAGCATGTCGGAGCGGTTTGCAGGAAATGCGCCGGAGTAGAAATCTACAGCACTAATAAAATCGGCATTGATAATACCTGCACGTCCTCCGGAAGAACCTTGTGTTGCAAAATGGTTGATATTCGGTATTTCTACTTCGTCGAGGTAGAACACACACTCGCTTGGACCTCCTCCTCTGATGATAATATCATTTCTAAAATTAGGAATTGAGCCAATTCATGGAAAAGATTGTATAACTTTAGCTATATCTCGGTTACTTCCGGGGTTGTTCTCTATGTCGGCGAGTCCTATTCTTTGCAATGAGACCGGACTTTCGTCTGTTTTGCGATATGGCGATGCGGCTACCACTATTTCTTCTAATTGGTTTCCGGTGGATTCCATTTCTATAGCAATATAAACAATTTTTGCGTTTGTTACTTGTATCTCCGAAGATAACGCTTTGTTGTAACCTACATAAGTTGCTTCTAACTGCACGAATCCTGGTTTTAATCCGGTGAATGAGAAGTTGCCATCAAAGTCGCTTGTCGTTCCGATGGTTGTGCCGGTGATGATAATATTTGCAAACGCCAATGCTTCTTTATTTGTTTTATCATAAATTCGTCCCTCTATTTTTCCGGTTTGTGACCATGTATTTAGCGTTGTTAATAATAAGATAAAGATATATAAAACAGATATTTGTATTATTTTCATGTTAAATATTTTAATTTTTAATTAATACTTATTTTAATTTTTTTAACTATTTTCAGTGCGGTAGTGAACGTAGATAGGTCAGTATATAGGTTGCCATCTTCTCCAGCATAATGTCCATGTCCGATGGGATTCATATAGTATTCTTTGGTGTCACTTTCAAGGTCTATTGTTACAGCATATATTAGTGAGGGCTGACAAGATGTTTTATATAAGTAGTTTCCCGGGTATTTATCTGTTGTCCAGTGGTCGTTCCATTCCCATGGTTGGTTAATTTCTAATAACAGAACGAATTTATTTGTAATTTTTTCGTCTGTTTTGGTGTCAATAATAAAATCTGCTTTCGGTGTAGCTGCTGTGTAAGCATCTGGGACAGCGGTTTCGTTGAGAGGAGCATAGGTTCCGTTGTTCTGCATTCCTCGTTTGTGCATCCAGTAAGGTAGCGAGGCAGGACGTATTGCTACTCCGGATTCGGTTTTCCATTTTCCATCTCCATCTGAGCCGCGTCCAAAAATTCCGGTAGCAACTGAGCGAGTGGTAAATAAAGTTTGCACATATTTGCCGTCAGTGTTTTCTATCCAAAAAACAAAACTCGGATAATTGTGTTTATCACCTACTTCTACATCTATGGAGATGTTAATGCCTTTCCCATTAATATTTGCGTAGATGGTATCACCTTTGATTTTGTCGTGTGTTCCCCAATTTTTATTTGTCTGACAAGCCAAAAAAAGTAATATAATCATTGATATAGTGAAATATTTCATCGGTTTAATGTTATTTATTTGATAGCGTAAAATAATGGTGACTAAACGTAAGTTCTCAATAATAGGTTTTAATTGAATATCAATGATTTAACAAAAAACAAAAAGCAAACAAAACAATACAAATGTACTAATATGAATTACTTTTTGTCTTTTT
>DYQJ01000004.1:0-15827 GCA_020719345.1 Draconibacterium orientale
AGATACTCCAACAAGAATGACACTTTTTAAACAATGATTTTGTCTTGAGTGATAGGTATTTCTAATGGAATGGAGAAAAGTTCCAAAGAACTCGGAATTAATTCCTTCTACCTCGTCTATAATAAGTACAAGTTTTATATCTCTAATTTTTTCTATTTGCAAAAAAATATCTTGTATATTGTCGCCGTTCAAAACGATTTTAGTTTTGTTTTCAAAAGTTACAATAAATCTATTTAAGAAAGAAGATAACTTAGCATCTTTGAAATTTTCAAAATTCATTTGAACAACAAGATATTCATTTTCTTCTAATTTATCAGCGAGTTGCCTGAAATAAGTACTTTTCCCTGTTTGTCGTGGCGCCCAGATTGTGAAATATCTTTCTTTTTCAACAAGTTTAAGTCCTTTCCGTATTAATTCTGTTCGTTGAATAGTATAATGTTGTTCTGGTATATTGGGTCCGGAGGTATTAAATTCTCTCATTGTAGTCATTATTAAAAAGATTTTGCATCAGAGTTAAATCTCTGACAGTACGAAAATAAGATTTTTTTTGAATTAAATACAATTTTTTTCATAAAAAAAGATATAAAATTTTTCTTCATAATAATAAAATTTATGCTCTTCTATAATTTTACAGAATTCGTTGCAGAACTTTTTAAGGAATTGAAAATGAAAGTTCGTAAAAAATTATATATTCCACAAAAAAGATAGCAGAACATAAATTAATAATTATCAATGAATTACAAACAATATAATTTATATTATTTAAGAGTTCCTATATTTTATTCTTTAAATTTTCCCTTTTTGAAAGAATTATTTTCTAATTTTGTATTAGTCATTTCTACGGTGTTTTCTTTCTTGCAAAAATAAGAAGTCAAATTGCTCTCTATTTTACAATCTTTTAAAGATACTGCGGTAGAGTTAGTCACATTAAACAAAGAATAATCAGAATATTCATCGGTTCCAGTTCTGTTGTTGCTAAATGCGCAGCTATAAAATTTTATGGTCTTGCTATTATGAATATTGACTAAGTCAAACTCTTCATTATCAGAAAATTCACAGTCATTAAACTCAAAATTATTACAATTATTCAAAGTTATGATAGAATAAGTGCAGCCGCGAATAATGGTGTTATTACATTTAAGATATGTAACATTCTGTGCAGTGATTCCTTCTATTCCGCTACCATATAAAATTGATTTATTGATAGTTATATTTTTGCTGTTTATAAAATTAAACACTCCTCCACTACATCCGCCTTTTTCGGGTCCGTGTCCGGCATCCACATTTTCTATGGTTATATTATCACAATTTTCAAACACGATGACATCTCCATATACGGGTTTAGTAACAATTTTAACAGGATTATCTGTTGCTCCGATGATTTTTAAATTAGTGACGTCAAAAATAACGAGTTCGTGTCCATCATATTCTTCCTCAAATATATATTTCTCGCCACTTTTAGTTTCATCTACCTCCGAAAGATAAATAGTATTTCCTTTCAATTGAATTGTTCTATCCGACCCTATGGCATCAACAAATTGGTTGGCATTATCTACGACGATGACTTTATTAGTCTGTGCCTTAATGCTTATAGATAAAAGCATAATAGAAAAAATAAATAAAAATTTCATATTTCATTAATTATAAAATTATCCTACTCTTAACGATTTTCGGTTACTCGGTACAATATTGAAAAAATTAGATTTTTATAGCCCAAAAAGTGATGTCATCTCGTTGTTCTTCGCCGATTTGCCATGCAGATAGTTCTGCCTCTAAGATATTTTTTTGACATTTTAAATCTTTTAATTTGTTGTCTTCTAATACTTGCAATAATTTAGTTGTTCCAAAACGTTTTCTTTTGCTGTTATTTTGGTCAACAAGTCCATCGGTGGAGAGATATAAAATACTGTCTTTGGCGAGGACAATATCAGTGTCTGTAAAATAAATAACTGCTTGTCGTTCATATACTCCACCAATTGATTTGCGGTCTGCTTTTTGTTTGTTAATAGAATTATTTAGAGAATTGTAGAAAAAGAGTTCTCGTTTGGCGCCAGAGAATATTATTTTGGTGTTCTCGTTAGATTTCAATAGTTTAACTAAACACATATCCATTCCATCTTTGTTATCGGTTTGTTTTTGTCGGAGTGCTTTAATAATATTATCGTTAAGTTCGTTAAGAATTTGTGATGGCAATATATTATAATTTCGTATAACTATTTCATTTAGTATTCTACTTGCTATCATTGACATGAATGCACCTGGGACTCCATGTCCTGTGCAATCCACTACAGCAAAATAGAATGCGTTATTGTCAGTGTCCATAGTTTTATTGTTATTATAAAACCAGTAGAAATCTCCGGAGACGATGTCTTTTGGCTTGTAAATAAGGAAGTTATCAAAATAGTCGTTAATTAAATTGATATCCGGCAAAATGGCGAGTTGAATAGTTTGCGCGTATCTGATACTACCTTTTATCATATCGTTTTTAATATTTATTTCAATATTTTTATCTTCGAGTTCGTCTCGTTGTGCGGATATTTCTTCGTTTTGTTGTTCTAATGCTTCTTTTTGTGCAGATATTTCCTCGTTTTTTTGCAATATTTCTTGCTCGGCTTTTTTTATCTTCGTAATATCTGTGTCAATGATAATAAGTTTAATAACTTGATTATTAGTATCTAATATAGGAGTTATCGTAGATTGCGCCCATATTTTTTCTTCGTTCTTAGTTATCAAAAACGATTCATATATAACCGATTTTTTATTTGTTACGCAAAAATTGTATAATTCAATCAAATTGTCATTGGTAGAAGCTTCTAATAAATTGGTATATTTGAGTTTAAATTCTTCGAGAGTATATCCGTATAGTCTTGTGAATCCGTTATTTATCCATTCAAAGTTTCCCTCTTTGTCGGCGATAACAATAGCATTGTCGGTTTGACTTGCTACGATAGATAGTTTTTCTAATTCTTTGTTAATGAGCAATATTTCTTTTGTTCGTTCGGCAACAATTTGTTCGAGGACTTGTTTTTCGTGTGTTAATTTTTTAAAATATAATTTAATGATGATATAAAAAAGTATAACAAAAATAATGACGTATCCAAAATAAGCTGTCCATGTTCGGTACCATGGCGCTTCAATAGTAAAAATATAAATGTCGGGTTCGGTTATTTGTCCGTAAATATTTTTGGCACGCACTTTAAATATATATTGTCCTTCTTGCAGATTGGTGTATTCTTTGTCGGTTTTGTAAGACGATTCACTCCACTGATAATCAAAGTCTTCGAGTATTACGGAGTAGAGATTTTCTTTTTCATTAACAAAAAACGGCAAAGCAAAGCTAAAAGTAATGTTATTATATTTGTATTGAAATTCTTGAGTATTAGATTTCATATTAGGGTTTCCCCAGTAAACAACCGAATCGGAGTTTAACATTACTTTACGTATAAAAACCTTCGGAGCAACAAAATTAGTATAAGTATAATTGCTGTCAATTTTAAACAGCCCTTCAGAGCCGCCAATTAAAGTATATTTTGGGTGTTTATGAAAAAATATTTCCGTAAGTTTCATGTCCTGTATTCGGCGTAGCGAGATGGAATCTATTGTAAAAGTATTGTCTTTATTTAGTTTAATTATGTCAATATTAGCATTTTGATTTATTTCATATCCTATCCATATATTTTGGTCATGGTCTTTTTCCATGAATCTAACCTTACAATTAATATCGGCATATTTGTCGGCATATTTTCGGAAAGGGAGAAATTTTTGTTTATCATAATCAAAAGCGTATGCTCCACGATTGGAAGTTACAATCAGTTCATTATCAATAAAATATATTTTAATTTCGTCGAGTGAATTAAGTCCGGCGTTTTTATCAAATTTCACAAACTTAATAGAGTCTTTGTGAAAATTAAAGGGTTCTGTTTTTTTGAAATTAGTAAAGCTTAGTTTAAAAATTCCTTCGTATTCGCTAAATATCCAGATGTCTCCGTATTTGTCTTCGGTGATAAAGTCGGCTTGGAATTTGAAATTATCAGAAAAATCAATAAAATAATAATCTTTATTAGTCGCAGTTGTTCCATGTTTTAAAACCGAGTCAGACAAAATAATAAACCCTTTGTCGTATCCGCAAAAGATGGTATTTTTATAGTGTGTAGATTTATATAAGCTTCTGAAATTGATACCTTTATGTATGAGTTTGTTATTTTTGCCGTCATATTCATAAATTCCTACTCCCGTTCCGTATATCATAACGGAGTCTTTTTTTTGTTTATTAAGAATCAAAAATTTCCAACCTTGCGAGTTGATAGAATTTTCGAGAGTTTTAAAATTCGTAGAGTCAAGATATTGTATTCCATTGATATTAGAGATAATAATTTTATTTTTAAAAACAGTGCAATCTTCAATAGTGCTTGCTATTGCATTATTACTGTCCCAGAATGTTATCGGGGAATTTATTTCTACCTTAGAGAGTGCGGTATTAGTAGCGAGCCATAGTCCTGTATTTTTTTCGTTGTAAATAAAACCTACGACGTCATCTTTTAAACCGGTAGTTTTATTTATTTGAGTAATAAAATTTCCATTTTTATCTACTATAAATACTCCGCCGCCGAGAGTAGCATAAGCATAATTAAGGGCATCAGTGATGAGTCCTTTGTATATTCTGTTATCGGCAAGTTTTTGATATACATTAGTTTGTAGTTCTCGTATGTCTCCTGTCTGCGTATTGTAAATAATTAGTCCTGCTCTATATATTGCACAAATAAGTTCATTTTCTGTATATTTAAGAATAGAAAAAGGTATGTTTTTGATAAAATAGTCGCCGTTTTTTGCTAATATCAAGCTGTCATCTTTGATAAGACATAAACCTGTTTTTTTTTCTATGGTATAAATTTGGTTATCAATATTAAATACCGAGTAGAATTTAGATTTTGCCTTAAAAACTTTCATATTGTTTATATCTAAGAGGTTATCTTTTTTAGTGATGTCAAAATAAGGGATAAAGAAAATCATTTCGGAGCTGCGAAAGATTATTTTTTTCTCTAAACACATAATTTGCCAGATGTCCGTAAAATAATATTTTGCAGTATCCAATTCTGCGGATAGCGATTTGTATTGTAACAATCCTGAGTCATCGGCTTTTAGCACGCCAAATTCGGAGGAGGCGCCAACATAAATATTATTATTTTTATCTATATCAATAGACCGCACTAGCGAGTTGTTTGCGACATAAATTTTTCGCCAAGTGACTCCATCGTATTCAAGAAGTGCCTCATTATTACCAACATATAAGAAGTTGTTAGCATCTTGTTTTATGCACCAATTCTGGGTTTCGGCATTATACTCTTTTGTTGTATAATTATGAATAAAATACCGTCCCAAGTTTTGAGCATGTATGTTTGCAATGCCAAGAAATAAGAGAAAGTAAAAAGAAAGTTTTAATTTCATAAAAATAATTAATTTTTAGGGGATTAGTGAAATTAAAATTTTTTGCGTTTTTTTGCGGGGCTTCCCGAGTTTGTTTTTTTGTTTTTGTCTTTTTTCTGGTGAAAAGCAGGATTTTTAGTTTTTTTAGGCGCTTTTAAATAAGCTTTATCATATAATTTAGGACGTTCTTCTTCGGTGAAGACATTAGAAATTTCTATTTCTTCGGGCATCTCGTTTTGCGGGATAGATTTTTTCATCATTATTTCTATTTGTTTAAGATATTCTCGCTCGGCTTCGTTGACAAAGCTTATCGCTATTCCGGGTTTATCTATTCTTCCGGTTCGTCCTATTCGGTGAATATAATCAGCACTATTGATAGGCATGTCAAAATTGATAACATGTGTTACGTCCTGCACATCTATTCCGCGGGCGATGATGTCCGTTGATATAAGTATCTTATATTCTCCTTCAGCAAATTTTTTTAGCGTATTAAATCGCTGATTTTGTGCTTTGTTAGAGTGGATAACCCCTATTTTTTCTTTATGTAACAAATCTATTTTATCTAATAGTTTTTCATAAACCAAATCAGCAAGTTTTTTGGTTTCAACAAAAATAAGAACTTTTAATTCCGATAAATTATTGATAATAAGATGAGTAAGCAAATTAATCTTAGTAAAGAAATTAGGGACAAAAAATAGTGATTGGTCAATTTTTTCTATAGGAGTTCCATGTGGAGCAATTTCTATCTTCTCAAATTCTACAAAGTATTGATTAATAAATTCTTCCACGTCTTTTGTTAGCGTAGCCGAGAACATGAGGTTTTGTCGTTTTGGCGGTAATACTTCTAATATATTTACTAATTGGATTCTAAACCCTTGATTCAATAGTTCGTCTACCTCGTCTATTACAATTTTTTGGATATTATTAAATCTTAATACTCCGGTTAGGTACAAGTCATATAAACGTCCGGGTGTTGCCACAAGAATATCTAATCCGTTATATACTAATTGTTTTTGGGTATTTATATTTGTTCCGCCATATACTCCGGCATATCTTATTCTTATAAATTTGGCGATTTTTTCTATTTCGCGTACTACTTGCGTTACAAGTTCGCGAGTAGGTACTACAATAAGTATTCGTGGCGCTCTTTGTTCCGAGTATTTCAAGTCTCGCAATATAGGTAGCAGATACGCAAAAGTTTTTCCTGTTCCGGTTTGTGCAATTCCCAGAATATCTTTACCGGCTAATATAGGCGCAAAAGCGCGAACCTGAATAGGCGTAGCATATACGTATGCTAACTCTTCTATTGCACTGAACAATGGTTTAGATAAATTTAGTTCTTCAAATATCACTGTATTAATTATTTAAGTTTGTATTTTTAAATTTATACTATAAAAAAATGATTTATAAAAATTCTAATCTTTAATTTATTGTAAAAATACAACTTTTTTTAATATCATACAATTTTTTCGCAATATTTATTATTTATAATGAAAAAATGAATTCGAAAAAACTTTAAATTACTACATTCGTACGTCATAAAAAAGTAATGATAAATAGATGTTAATTTATTAGTATATTTTTTAACTCCGAAAGGAGTTACACTTTAATAACCACCGATGCAATCGGTGGAAAAATTAATATATTTTTTGTCAAAGTTTTCAACTTTGGCAAGTTGTCGTTTATAGTATATATTTGTCTCTCCTCCATGCTTCAACATACTCTTAGCATGGCATCAAAAAGGTCGCGCTCCATTATTGGCTTACAAATAAAGTCGTTGTAACCGTAGGTTATCAAATTTTCTTTATCTAATAGATTAACTTGCGAGGTCAGGGCAATGATATAAAGATCCGGACGAAAAACTTTAATTAGTCGTGTGGCTGTGTTTCCATCTAATACCGGCATTTTTATGTCCATCAAGACGAGATTTATTTTGCTGTTCTCTTTACAAAAATCTATTGCTTCCTGACCGTTACGAGCATATAAATACTCCACGTTAAGACGTTTTAAATGTTCTACAAGTAGTTCATAATTAGATATTTCATCTTCTACTATCAGTACGGTATCAAAATTTATGACCTTTTGACGATTATAAATATTTCGCTTAGCTAAGTTATATTTTGTTTTGTTTAGCGGAATGCTTACAGTTATTTTTGTTCCCTTATTAGGTTCGGACTCTAATATTATTTTGCCATCTAATAGTTCGGTGTATCCTTTGGCGATTGAAAGTCCTACTCCACTGCCTCCGTATATGCGGCTGTTTCCTGTGTCTGCTTGTCGGAATGGCTCAAATACTTTTGTTTGCATCTCTTTTGGTATTCCTATGCCGGTGTCGGAGATTTCAAATTTTATTTCGGTATCTTGTAAATCTATATCTATTGTTATGCTACCTTGATAAGTAAATTTGATAGCATTGCTTAGCAAATGTTTATAGATTTTATATATTTTCATTCTATCCGATACAATTTCAAAGACTTGTAAATTAGAGGAGATATTCAAAACGAATTTTAATTTGCGGTCGAGCATCTCTTTTTCAAATTCATATTTCAACTCGTTAATGACAGTGATGAAGTTAAAATAATTGTAATTCACTTTAATTTGTTTTGAATGAATTTGTGAAACATCTATGACGTCATCTATAGTTGTAATCAATTTATTACTGCTTTCGGCTATATTATCAATAAAACGTTTTAGTTTATCTATATTATTTATCTTATAACTAAGGAGTTGCGAAAAACCGACTATTGCATTTAGCGGTGTGCGAACTTCATGCGAAATATTATTTAAAAAAGCAGATTTGAGGTTGTCACTTTCTATGGCTTTTTCTTTGGCTATTGCAAGTTCTTCTGTGAGTTTAATCGTTTGATTAATATTAGTTTTTACGGCTACAAAGTTGCATATCTTGTTCGTTGCATCAAAAATAGAGGAGATAATAACTTTTTCCCAATATAGTTCGCCGCTTTTATTTTTATTACAAATTTTTCCTTCCCACGTATTTCCGTCTTTTATAGTCTGCCATAGTTCCATATAAAATTCGTCTGCATGTGTTCCCGATTTCAAGACTCTCGGATTTTGATTCAAATATTCGTGCGGTAAATAACCTGTTGTTTCGGTGAATGCAGGATTAGCATATTCTATATTCCCCTCTAAATTAGTTATCACAATACATGCCTTAGAACTCTCTACTGCCTTTTTAAATTTACGGATGATGGTTTCTGTTTTGCGTCTGTCCGTAATATCTCGCGTAGCCCCTTGTATTCCGAGGATATTTTTATCTTCGTCTAATACAAACTTAGCGGTTATCTCTATTTCCATAATACTTCCGTCTTTACGAATGGACTCTATTTCTATAGAGTGAGAATTATTTATTTTTGTTGCTAAATACTCGTTCTCGTATTTGTTCAGGAGAGATTTTATTTTCTGTAAGTTTTCGGGTGAATATAATTGTTCTAATTTAATATTAGCAAATTCTTCGGGCGAATAACCTGTATATTTTTCAAATCCGGGACTTATATAAGTGAAATTAAGATATTTATCTACTTGCCAGATGACGTCGCTTGAATTTTCGGCAAACAAACGGTAGCGTCTTTCTTGTTCTTCTGCAATATTTTTGGCTTTGATGAGATCCAATTCTGCTATCTTTTCTTTTGTGATGTCTTGGTTTATAGTGTAAATAATAAGCTGCTCGTCTATTTTTGCCGGAATATAATTAGTTTTGATATGTTTTATTTTACCGTTACGCGTCTGTATTGTCGTATCTCGGTTTTGCAGATGTTCGGGAAATTTTTGTGCTATCAGTATATTTTTACACTGCGATTTCACATCTTCATACAAAGTTTCCGTTTTGTATTCTGTCGGCGTATTATCTGTAATTATATCCCATATATATTTACCAATAACTTCATTTGTAGGCACTTCATAAATTTCCTCCATCTTTTTATTTTGATTTATTACCATTCCATTGCTGTCAGTTATTCTAATTCCGATGGGACTAAGTTCAAAGAAGTTTTTAAACAGTTCTTTACTTCTTTTAATTTTTTCTAAGAATGTTTTTGTTTCAGTGATGTCTATACTGTAACCACCGACTAATTTCGTTTTATCTGGTAATAAAATAGGAAATTTTATTGTTCTGTATATTTTTTGATTAAAGTGTTCTTCTTTATCAATGATTGTATTGTTTTGTAACACTTCTGCGTCATCTTTTAACATTTGTTCGGCAAATTCTGGGGGGAAAATTTGCTCCATCGGTTTGTGCAACAATTCTGTTATCGGTTTGTTTAATAAGTCTTTATAGTTTTCAGTAAGGAATGTTGCACGCATGTTTTCATCTTTCATAAAAACATAAAACGGACTGTATTTTAGAAATTGATTGACTATTTGTTTATATCTTTCAAATTCGGTCTCCAATAAATACAGTCTGTCTTCTAATTCTTGATAGCTAGGCTTATGAGAATCCATAATATATGTTTTAAATAGTTATAATTTGAACTTTTATTATTATTATTATGTAATAGTTTGGTAATTAAAACTTGCCAAAGTTTTCAACTTTGGCAAGTTGTCGTTTATATGTAATAGTTTGGTAATTAAAACTTGCCAAAGTTTTCAACTTTGGCAAGTTGTCGTTTATAGTATAGAATGATTAAAAAGTTCTAAAACCTATTATTTTTTTCACTTCTTTTAGAGTTCTGTTTGCACTTTCTCTGGCTTTTTCTGCACCTTGTTTAGCAACTTTGCTCAGATACTCGTTATTTGTATATATGTCTGTTATCTTTTTACGGATAGGGTCAGTAAATTTGATAATATCTTCGGCGAGTTGTTTTTTCAAATCACCGTATCTTATCTCGCAGTTGTTATATTTTTCTTCAAAAAAAGTTACTATTTCTTCTTCTGAGACTAATCGCATTATGGTAAATAGGTTTTCTATCACTTCGGGTTTAGTTTGATTTTTTTCGGTTGGTCCGGTATCAGTTACTGCCTTCATGACCTTAGATTTAATTTCCTTCGGCGAGTCAAATAAAAATATGCCATTTCCTTCAGATTTACCCATCTTCCCTGTTCCATCTAATCCGGGTACTTTGACGAGTTGTTTACCAAAATTATACGCTTCGGGTTCATTAAAAAAATTTACTTCGTAGAGATTATTAAATCGGCGAGCGATTTTTCGGGTCATCTCTAAGTGTTGTTCTTGGTCTTTTCCGACAGGAACTTTGTGTGCGTTGTGAATAAGAATATCCGCTGCCATCAGAACAGCATAGGTTAAAAGTCCGGCATTTACGTTATCGGGTTGTTTTCTAACTTTTTCCTTAAATGAGGTAGTTCTCTCCAATTCTCCTACGTATGCGAGCATGTTTAATAGTAGATACAATTCGGTTACCTCCGGCACGTCACTTTGAACATAAATAGTTGCCACATCGGGATTGATGCCGCATGCTAAATATTCGCTTAATACTTTTTTCACGTTAATATGCAGGTCATCCGGCTTAGGGTGAGTAGTTAAAGAATGATAGTCGGCGATGAAAAAATAGCAGTTGTTATTGTATTGCATCTCCGTAAAATTTTTTATTGCTCCGAAATAATTTCCGAGATGTAAATTCCCGGTGGAGCGGATTCCGCTTAATACTGTCTCCATTTTATAAATAGTTTTTCAAATTATACATTTCAATTTAGCTTTAAAAATTATCTTTAGTAGGTTCATAAACTTTTGTCTTGTCATCTTTTGTTGTCACAGGCGTAGTTTTTTGTTCTTCTAAGCATCCTCCTTCCATTCGAATACTCGGGAAAATAAACATTATCGCTACACGACTCGCTTTCGCAAGTTTACTTTTTTTCTCACTTTTAGGTAAGAAATTGGAGTGACAATCAATACTTGTTATCATTAACGAATAGATGGCAATAATTATTATAAATTTTGCCACATTAAGTCCGGCACCTATAGCTTTATCATACGTGCCTTTTGGGAGATTTTTTACTTGGTCTTCAACTTTTTTAGAGACAAAGATAGAGAGATAAATAGCAGCAACTAACATCATGCCAAGCACCAAGTTGGCAAACAAATCTGGAACATCAGAGTTCTTGGATAAGTAATTGTAAAGTGTACGACTCAAAATAAACGAAAACACCATGCCTGCGAGAAAAGTGAACAAGGTGATAGACGAAACTATGGCGCCTTTTTTATATCCCTTCCAGCCGGCAAATATCAACAACCCTACTATAATCAAGTCAAATACACTAATAAACAGGTCTAAATCATAATCTATATTCATGTAACAATTTTTTTTTGCAAAAATAAAAAATTTTTAACAAAATAATAAATAATTTTGTAATAAAAGTTATTTTTTTACTTTTGTACAAAAATATAAATTCTTGTTATGAAGATTTTGCATGTATTAAGCTCAGATTCGGGAGGCGCGGGAATAGCGGCTATCAATTTGCATAAAGCTTTGCTTAGACAAAATATAGATTCTAAAGTTCTATGTCTGACTAAGGATGGCTCAAAAAACGAAGCCGAAGTATATCAATTCCGTAAAAAATATCCCAGCATTACGAGACGTCTGCTTAATAAAGTGGGAATTTATAAGCTTAATTCGCATAAAAACGATTATCTATATCAAAAAGCTAAGGGCGAGTTTGATGCATTATCTTTTCCGGACACTGATTTTGATATTACGGAAGACGAATTATTTAAACACGCAGATATTATTAATTTACATTGGGTAGGTAATTTTATTGATTTTTCTACTTTCTTTGATAAAAACGACAAAGCGACCATCTGGACTATGCACGACAAAAATCCTTTTTTGGGATGTTTTCATCTTCTTTTAGATATGAAACGGGAAAATAATATGAAAGATATAAATGCGAATCTGCAAAAATACAAGCGACAAAAAATTAACATTGCAAAGCATCTAACTTTTGTATCTCCTTCTGTATCTTTACAAAAATTTATTGAAGGAGAAAATATATCAAAAAATATAAAAGTCAGACAAATATTTAATTCTATAGATATGTCTGTTTTTAAGATACTTGACAGCACATTTGCTAAAAGATATTTCGGCGTATCGGAGACAAAAAAAATCGTTCTATCTATTGCATACCGAGTAGAGATTCATCACAAAGGATTTGATTTATTATTAGAAGCAATGAAATTTGTGAAAAATAAAGATGTAGAATATGTTTTTATATCTGACAATAGTTTTGAAATAGACAAGGGTTTGTCCGTAAAATATATCAAACCGACTTATGACTCGCGGTTGTTGGCGCTAATTTATGCGGTAGCCGATATTTTTGTCATCTCCAGTCGGGAGGAGAATTTGCCTAATGTAATGTTGGAGTGTATGGCATGCGGTAAGCCGGTATTATCTTTTCCTGTCGGAGGCATGTCAGATGTGATTATCAGTGGAGAAAATGGTATTTTATCTTCTCAACTTTCAAGTCTGTCGTTAGCAGAGTCCTTGAATGATTTTTTAGATAACAAATATAATTTTGAGCCGCAAAAGATACGACAATTTGCGGTGACAAACTTTTCGCCGGAAGGACAGGCAGAAAAATATATTCAGCTGTATAAAGAATGTATAACATCAATAATTCATAAAATATGCTAACTTATTTTTAACCACAAAGATATGAAAGGAATCAAAGAAAAAGAAATTTTTTATAATACTTTTATTTTTATCTATTTATGCAATTTTAGGAATAAATTAGGATAAAATAAGCAATTTGAAAATAATTAATAAAAATATCAATAAATTAAAGGAGGAACATTATGGATTTTAAAACTTCAGTTTCAGGGAACATTGTTGTACAGTTTACATTATCGGGTATATTAGATACCCCAGCATCAGAGAAGTTAAGAATAGAAATAGAAAGGATTAAAATTTATCATCCTACTATATTAGTTTTTCGGGCAGCAGAACTTAAAGCCATCACCTCGGCAGGTTTACGTGCTATAATTTTTGCTAAGCAAAAATTAGACAATATTCCGTTTTACCTTGTTAAAGTTCAGTCAGCAGTATATGAAACATTAGCATCGGTTGACCTTCACAATGAGTTCGTTATTGTGAGCGAATATCCTATTGTTTATTAACGTGCAACTCCTTTCGGAGTTGTGCGTTATACTGTTTTTAACCGCCGATTGCATCGGTGGTTATTAAAATGCAACTCCTTTCGGAGTTAAAAAGACACAAATAATTTAGAATTACTTTTTTAAGACTGTATAAGAGAAATATTAATTTCAAATTAATTATTTTCAAAAAATATTTGGAGACTAAATTTTTTTGTTTACATTCGTGGCAGTAATTAATTTTTAAGCAACTAAAAAAAACTGCTAATTATTTATACGCGGATAAGCATTTGGGTATGACGAGTATAGGTTGTGAATGAGTAATGAGAGTATGGAAATGTTAGTAGTAATTAAAAAATAAAATAGTAACTATTTAGCACTTAAATTTATTGATAATCAATATCTTTCTCAAATTCATGCAATATTTTTTGCAAATTAACGTAAAGAATTTTATTGATTATCAAATCTTTGCGAAACTCTGCGTTTTTTAACTTTGCGGAACTCTGCGAGAAAAAGTATTGATATTCAATACATTAATAGGTGCTAAATAGTTACATAAAATATTTGTAATAAAAATCAAAAATACATTTTAAATTTGCAAACGAAAAAAGAAATTAATATGTCTGAATTTCTATACGGAGATAATATAAATCAGCTATCTAACTGTCCACCAGAATGTTATGCAGAAGTAAATGTACTTGCTTACCGTTGGATATTTGACAATATTAGTGACGAAAGGAATTTTGTTCCAAGATATTTTAGCAGACCACCGAAATATAATTGGAAAAATGACGAAGAAAAATGTAAAGATTTGGCTATTTCCTTATTTGACAGTTGCAATAATGCTAAAAGCAGATTTAATTTCTTTTTTAAAACGATGAATAATAAAGCTTATCAATTTTTAGGAACTAAAATTGCCGAATGTTTCTTATCTCATAAAGACGGAGTAGCAGATATTTGTGATAAAGATAAATTTGGACATTTTAACTTTCATCCGTACAAAAATGGCAATAGATTACAAAATTTAAAAATTGTTGATGAATTATGAATGATATTAATGCTGTGAAAATAAATCATTTTGATTTTACTTTATCAAAAAAAGACGACTTAATATTTCATGAGGGACCGATTTTAACTCATTTTACAAATGAATATGGGTGGGATTTTTTCATGTATTGGTGTGATAATGATGCTGAATTTAATCGTTGGTTACTTTTTAGAATTGATAACCTTCTACTAAAAGATTTTTTTCTGCGAAAAAAATCTTTGCGTCAATTAATTTTAAATAATCGCCAAGGTTTTGTCTATTTAATTGACATTAATGAAAATATTGAATATACAAATAAAAAAATACTTTCTATTAATGAAATTCCAATTGATTATTTGCCTTCGATAAATTCTTTCTTTGATGAATTTCATTACGAAGAATACGCGAAAATATTGAGAAAAGAAACTTTTAAAAATCAATCGGTTACAAATCAAAAAGAAGCTGACAATTTGATAATATTGCCACCAATAATTGAAAAATATAATAATAAAAAAACTATTAAATGTTCTTTGAATATTCAGGAAATCTATTTTAATCAAATCAAATCAAATTTTTGGAACTCTACAAAGAATAGATTAACAGATAATTATTATTCTAATTCTCTTAATACGTTAAAAAATGTTTACGACCTTAATTAATTTTTTAGATAAAAATGTTTGGCATTATACAAAACCAGAAGAAGATAAAACTATTCTAATTTTGGGCTTTGAAGGACAAAATGGAAAATTTCAATGTATTTGTGATGTTCAAGAAGATAATACTAAATTTATTTGTTATACAATATTTGGTAATAATATTCAGGAAGAGAGACTTTTATCTGTTTGCGAATATATAACAAGAGTTAATTCTATAACATTACTTGGAAATTTTGAATTGGATTTTAATGATTGTGAAGTTCGTTATAAAACAAGTATGGATTATGAGAGTATCGTTCCAACAGAAACCTTAATTGAACATTTAATTCTCGCAAATATTATTACAATGGACACTTATTTGCCTGGTCTAATGAAGGTTATTTATTCAAATGTATCAGCAAAACAAGCATTTGATGACTCAATTCTCTTTTTTTGAAAAAATAGTATTCTGATATTAAGAGAAATATTATTTTCAAATTAATTATTTTCAAAAAAATATTTGGAGACTATATTTTTTTGTTTACATTTGTGGCAGTAGTTTAAAATTTTTAAGCAACTAAAAAGTTGATAAATTATTTGTACGCGGATAAGCATTTGGTTATGACGAGTATAGGTTGTGAATGAGTAATGAGAGTAATGTGTAATGAGAGTAATGTCTAAT